>JAZRVW010000045.1:0-10106 GCA_045599385.1 Oscillospiraceae bacterium
GCAATCTGAGCCGCATCGGTGAAGCCTGCAATGCTGCCAGCAGTTTCTGGACGTCCCTCATAGCGCCAGAGGAATGTTACGAACTGGGCTCTTGTTACGGTCTCGTTGGGGCGGAAGGTACCGTCACCGTAGCCGGTGGTAATGCCGTTCTCAGATGCCCACAGAATTGCCTTGTAGTAGGGATTTTCCTTGCCGTTTGCCTGAACAGCGCTTACATCACCGAAGGGGCAGTCTGCAGTTTCAGGCTCGGGGCAGCCCTTTGCGCGCCAGAGGAATGTTACGACCTGAGCGCGTGTGCAGGGATTGGCGGGAACAAAGTGGGTTGCGTCAAAGCCGCCGGTTATCTGATTGGGCGTATGGTAGTATGCCCACAGAATTGCATCGTAATAAACGCTGCCTTCGCTTACATCAACGAAGGGATTTACAAGCTCGGGAACATAGTCAGGGTCGTCTTCGCCGCATTCTACACACTTGCCGTCCTTGTAGTCGTGACCAAGTGCCTGGACATAATCTGCCTTGTAGGTGTCGCCGCAGGCGCAGGTATAGGTAGTATAGCCTGCCTCGGTGCAGGTTGGAGCGGTCACAACTGCCTCGTAGTTATGACCAAGTGCGTCAATTTCACGGGTTTCAAATGCTTCGCATTCGGAGCAGTAGCGGATTTCCATGCCCTTTTCCGTGCAGGTTGCTGCGGTGCTTACGATCCACTCGCCGAAGCTGTGACCAAGTGCGTCGATTTCTCGTGTTTCAAATGCTTCGCATTCGGAGCAGTAGCGGATTTCCATGCCCTTTTCCGTGCAGGTTGCTGCGGTGCTTACGGTCCACTCGCCGAAGCTGTGACCCAGTGCGTCAACATAGTCCGCAACATAGCTGTCTTCGCAGCGGGTGCAGGTGTAGGTGGTGTAGCCCTTTTCGGTACAGGTGGGTGCGGTTACTACTGCCTTGTAGTCATGGCCCAGTGCCGCTGCCTCGCGTGTTTCGGTTTCCCCGCAGGCCGGGCAGATGCGGGTTTCGACACCCTTCTCCGTGCAGGTGGGTTTGGTGGTTACTGTCCATGCGCCGAAGCTGTGGCCAAGTGCAAGAACATAATCTGCCTTGTAGCTGTCTTCGCAGCGGGTGCAGGTATAGGTGGTGTAACCCTTTTCGGTGCAGGAGGGGGCGGTTACTACTGCATTGTAGTCATGGCCCAGTGCCGCTACCTTGCGGGTTTCGGTTTCTCCGCAGCCCGGGCAGATGCGGGTTTCGACACCCTTCTCCGTGCAGGTGGGTTTGGTGGTTACTGTCCATGCGCCGAAGCTGTGGCCAAGTGCGGAAACATAATCTGCCACGTAGCTGTCTTTGCAGCGTGAGCAGGTGTAAGTGGTATAACCGTCTTTGGTGCAGGTGGGTGCGGTTACTACTGCCTTGTAGTCATGGCCCAGTGCATCAACAACCTGCTGTGCAACGAATACGTCGCCGCAGACTGCGCAGTGGCTGCCTTCGGTCAGACCTGTATTGGTGCAGGTGGGAGCAACTGCCTTATCGGTAACAACAGTGTGGCCCAGTGCCGCAATCTCGCGGGTTTCAAACGCTTCGCATTCGGAGCAGTAGCGGGTTTCTACGCCCTTTTCCGTGCAGGTGGGCTTGGTGGTTACTGTCCATGCGCCGAAGCTGTGACCGAGTGCATCTTTATAATCAGCCTTGTAGCTGTCTTCGCAGGTTCTGCAGATATAGGTGGTGTAGCCCTTTTCCGTGCAGGTGGGTGCGGTTACAACTGTTCTGTAATCATGGCCGGTTGCGTCGATTGCACGGGTTTCAAATGCTTCGCAGCGGAGACAGTAGCGGGTTTCAACGCCCTTTTCCGTGCAGGTGGGCTTGGTGCTTACCTTCCACAGACCGAAGCTGTGGCCGAGAGCGTCCTTATAGTCTGCCTTATAGCTGTCTTCGCAGTGCTTGCAGGTATAGGTGGTGTAGCCCCTCTCGGTGCAGGTGGGGGCGGTTACGACTGCATTATAGCTGTGGTCGCCGTAGTCTCCGTGCTCATAGCCGCATTCGCAGATTGCTTTTGCGCAGCAGTTTGCCGCCTGAAGCTTATCATTATGTACGGCGTAGGAGCCTTCAACGGTCATTTCGCACATTGTGCAGTACTGCCAATGGCCGTCTTCATCGTAAGCATAGGCAAGCGTATGAGGGATTTTGTCGGTTATAACGTTGTTTTTGATTAAATATTTTCTGCCGTCTGCGTTGAAATATCCGCCGCAGACATCGCAGACGTAATATTCAATATTTCCCTTTTCGGTGCAGGTTGCCGCCTTTGCGGGAACCATTGTAAGCTGATGGGGAACGTCCGAGCTGCGCAGAATGACATCAGCAGCAGTCAGGACATCGCCCTCACCAGCCGCATTATCATAGATGTTGCCGCAGAGCGTGCATTCCCAGTATTCTATGCTGCCGTTTGCCTTGCAGGTGGCATCAATGCGGTCATGGTGCTCCATTGTGTGAGCATTGGGATCAATTTCAACAACAACGTCTGCGGGAGTTGCTTCGACTTCAGCGTTTTCGTCAAGATAGATTCTG
Organism: Oscillospiraceae bacterium; assembly: GCA_045599385.1. Taxonomy (GTDB): domain Bacteria; phylum Bacillota; class Clostridia; order Oscillospirales; family Oscillospiraceae; genus F23-B02. Next base: position 2,554 of record JAZRVW010000045.1, read on the forward strand.
TGGCAGAAATCGCACTGCCAGTACTCAATGTTGCCCTTTTCGCAGCAGGTTGGAGCAACTTCCTCATAGCAAACAAGCTCATGTACCTCGCAGGGCTCACGCAGCGCCACGGTAAGTGTAGCAATATTGCTGATGGTGATGTTGGACTTCATATCGTCGATGGTAACCACAACGCAGCAGATATTCATTCCGTCCATATCGAGTGAAACGTCTTCGAGTGTAAGGGTTTTGCCGGTACCCAGATTCTTGGAGAGAATTGTCGCAACAATAGTTGCTGCGTCCATGCCGCTGAAGCTTACCGCGTCAGCATCAATCCATATATAACTGAGTCGCTGGTCATTGAAAAGGCCGGCCAATTGCGCTTCGATAGTGAAAACGGCATCGGAGCCTTCGGTTACGGTCTGGGATTGAGGCTGTGTTATAATTGTGATTTTAGCATTGGCCGCAAACGCGCTGAACGGCACAAGGGTCAAAATCATCATTACAACCAGTACAAAGCTGAGAATTCTTTTTTTCATTCTTTTACCTCCGAATTATGCAACCTGATTTCAAATCTCTGTCCAGGCTGCAAAACTGCTTGTAAACGTACAGTTTACTATAACATACCGTTACAAAAAATACAATATTTCTCAGCTGTCATAATGTTTTAATTTACATAATTTTTTTATTTTTTTACATAAAAAACGCAAAAAATCACCCCTTGCGGAGCAAGGAGTGATTGTTCTCAAATAATAATTCCGTTAAGGTGGTCCATTTCGTGCTGTATTATCTGGGCGGTAAAGCCCGAATAAGTTCCGCTGCGCTTGTTGAAGCTCATATCCTCATACTGCACCGTCACACTTTCCCAGCGCTTTGTACTGCGCTGTCCGAGAAGCGAAAGGCAGCCCTCAGAGGCTTCGTAGCATTCGGCGGAATGAGCCGTCATGATGGGGTTGAGCATTACAATGGGCGCAAGCGGAGTATGCACAATGATGATGCGCTTGTTTACACCTATCATGTTTGCCGCCATACCCACGCACTCATGCTCATGAGCCTTAAGCGTATCAATAAGGTCGCGGCAAACCGGCAGGTCAGCCTTTGTTGCGGGCATGGATTTCTTTGAGAGGAACACGATGTCCCTCATAATCGGGCGAATCATCAGAATTCTATTACAACGGGTGCTTCGGTAAAGGAGCAGATTGTTGCTTTGCCTGATTTGAAGTAAAGGACGACGCAGTTGCCGTCACCGGGGGTGTACATGGCGCGGAGCTGGGGGTAACCGTTGAGCATGTGGTCTGCGGCTTCGACGCTTTCGTCTGCGTAAAGCTCACCCTCAATGCGAATCCATTTACCCTCGTTCATGGCGCAGATTTCAACCCTGGGGTTCTTTTCGATCTGCTTGAAAACGTCCTTAACCTTGCCCGTCTGAATGCCGAGCTTACCGTTGTAAAGGTCGATTGTGCCGAAGGGACGTACTCTGGGCTGGTCGCCGTCAACGGTTGCGAGATAATAGGTGCCTGCCGCCTTGATGAAATCATAAACATTCTGCATTTTAAAATCCTCCTTGAATTTTTTTACCGGGATACTTGTTTATTAACAGTAATTGTATAGCTTCCGAAGTCATTGGGAACAAGCTGCATTACATACTGCGGTGCCGGATTGTTTTCATTGCTGCTGTAATAGATGATAAAGCTGCCGTCAGCCTGCTCATAAGCGCTGTGAATACCAACGGTATATGAGTAGCTGTCATTGCGCAGAACGTAATAGCAGCCCGTGGAGCTGATGTAATAGCAATTATTCAGTCCTACGCGGTTAGATTCTGTAAAGGTTATTCCATAGTATTCTCTGAGGACAAGGTCCATTCTGGCTTCAGGCAGGCGGAACTGTCCCATTTTTTCAATCTCACTTATGCTGAAGCCTGACTGCCATGAAAGCTCTTCCAGTTCCTCGTCGGTAAGATTGTCACATTCACCCACAAAGCCGTTGTAAAAAAGTTTGTAAAGGTCAATATCGGCGGGGTTGTCGGTGTTCCATATCACCGGCAGACTGCGAAGATACCAGTTTTCACCGTATGTGTTGCCAAACAGCATTTTATATAGCGAGTCCAGCTCACTCTCGTTGAGTTTTACTCCCTCCGTTTCGGGTTCATCGGGAATAACTCCGTTAAAATCCTCGTCGTTTTCCGTCTGATTAACAGTAAGCGGCATATTGTATTCCGGGGTTTGTTTCTCCCCTTCCTCAAAAAAGCCGCAGGAGGAAAACAGGAAAAGCAAAAGGCAGATTGCAGTGAGTGACGTGACAGTACGTTTTCTCATTGTTTATTCCTCAATTCAAATACTTATCTTACAATTCCTTTAATAAACGCAGGCTTTACTACGGGTTCGGGAACAATTGAATAGCATACAAGGAGCTTTTCGGCAGCCTCTTTTGCCTTTTCAATGCTCGAGGCGTGGATTGTGGCAACGCTTTCCCCTGCCGTCACCCTGTCACCTACCTTCTTTTTAAGCAGAATGCCGACGGAAAGGTCAATAACACTCTCTTTTGTTTCTCTGCCTCCGCCGAGATGCATGGACACAAGACCCACGTCATCGGCGGAAATGTGGTTTACATAACCTTCTTCGCTGCAAATGACCTCGTACTGTACAGGTGCCATAGGCAGCATGCCTGTATCAAACACAGCTCTGCGGTCACCGTCCTGACCTTCCACAAGCTGAGCCAGCTTTTCCAGAGCGGAGCCGTCGGCAATACCCGCAAGGAGCTTTTCTCTCGCTTCCTCATCATTTGAGGCAAATCCCGCTTCAGTGAGGATACAGGCGCCGAGGGTAAGGCACAGCTCAAGGAGCTCTCCCTGCTTTTCGCCCCTGAGAACCTCGATGGCCTCCTTTACCTCAAGGGCATTGCCGATTGCGTTACCCAGAGGCTCGTCCATATCGGTAATGACCGCAACGGTCTTTTTGCCCGCCATTTTTCCCACACGGGTGAGGTTTTCCGCAAGCTCTCTTGCCTGTTCCTCGGTTTTCATGAAAGAGCCGCTGCCCTGCTTAACATCAAGCACGATGACATCTGCGCCTGCAGCAAGCTTCTTGGACATTATGGAGCTGACAATAAGCGGAATACTGGGTACGGTACCCGTTACGTCGCGGAGAGCGTACATTTTCTTGTCAGCGGGGTCGAGGTCGGCAGTCTGACCCGCAATGGCAATGCCGAAGTCGTTTACATTTTTGAAGAATGTTTCCTCGGAAATACCCGTATTGAAGCCGGGGAAGCTTTCAAGCTTATCAATTGTGCCGCCTGTATGACCGAGGCCTCTGCCTGACATCTTGGCAATTTTAACTCCCTGAGCCGCAACCATTGGGCAGAGCACCAGCGAGGTCTTGTCACCTACGCCGCCCGTGGAATGCTTGTCAGCCTTAATGCCGTTTATGAGCGACAAATCCAGGGTTTCACCGCTGTGCATCATTGCCATTGTCAGCTCAAGTATCTCCTCGCTGTCCATTCCTCTGAGCAGAATGGCCATGAGCAGAGCCGACATCTGATAATCGGGTATCTCCCCTTTGGTATATCCGTCAATAAAAAACTCTATTTCCTCCGCGGAAAGCTTTTCGCCGTCACGCTTTTTAGCAATTATATCAGTCATTAACATAGAAACAGCCTCCTTGTTAATTCGATAAATAATTTTACCATATTTATTTGCGGAAAACAAGATAATCTCTGCCGTCAATATTCCTCACAAGTCCCGTCTTTTCAAGTCGTCTGCGGTCTGCGGGAATGGCAATGAGCTTTTCCCTGCCGTCATAAAAAACGAGGCAGCCTTTGGTTGACATAATCCATTTTGTTTCCTTATTCTCCTCCGGTGCTTCCTTTTTGATTTCCGCGTTTGACGCGTATTCAATTTCTGACGGGAAGCCGCGCATTTCATTACGGCTGAAGCTTCTGGAAAGCAGAAGTCCGTCGTCCACGGGACAAAGAACGCCGAGATAGGCCCGCTCGCCCTTTCCGAAAACCCACAGGCGAATTATCCCCTGCGTTTTCAGGCATTTTGCCGTAAATCGCGTGCGCAGTCCCTCCTGCGTCACGGTGAGTGTTCCCCGTTCTGTGCCGTCTATGTAAATCGGATATTCCATCTTGCCCTCCCCTAAGTCAAGCGTAAAAATGAGTGTCATTCCGAGAAGCAAAGCGACGAAGAATCTCATTATATTTTTGGGATTCTTCGCTGCGCTCAGAATGACAGATTGCGGGCGATTCATGAATCGCCCCTACGGCATAAGTCTCGCAGAGTTTCGCCGCAAGGCGAAATAAATTCAAATCCGTTTTTGAGGTAGCTCCGCCACCTCAAAAACACCTTCAGGCGAGCTAAGCGAGCCCTCGCTCCGACCAAAGAGGCTTTTAAGCCGATGCGATAAGAGCGAGTAAAATAACTCAAACAAAGTCTGAGACTTTGTTCGAAGAAAAAAACACCTGAATTTTCATTCAGGTGTTTTTTATCTTACAGTCCGAAGCTGACGGCGATGGCGCTGTCAACCTTGTTCATGGTGCTGTCGTCGAGCCTGCCCATTTTCTCACGCAGACGGGATTTGTCAATTGTGCGTATCTGCTCAAGCAGAATAACGCTGTCACGTGTAAGTCCCACACTCTGGGCGTTGAGTTCAATGTGGGTGGGAAGCTTTGCCTTTCCCGTCTGACTGGTGATTGCCGCGGCAATCACCGTGGGGCTGTGCTTGTTGCCGGTATCATTCTGCACTATCAGCACCGGACGCATGCCGCCCTGCTCACTGCCCACAACGGGGCTGAGGTCGGCGTAAAAGATATCTCCACGTTTGACTATACTCAATTTAATTCACACTCCGGAAGATAGTCGCCCGCTACATTTTATGTAGGGTACTGCCTATATTCTCCCACGGCGAATTAAATTTTATACCTGGGTATATACTCTCGGCACACGCTTTGAAACGGAGCACAGCAGCTCATAGGGAATTGTACCTGCGGCTGAGGCAAGCTTTTCGATTCTTGCGCTTTCGCCGAAGATTTCAACCTCACTTCCCACTGCGGCCTCGGGAATGTCCGAAAGGTCAATCATGCACATATCCATGCAGATATTGCCGCACTGCTCTGCTGTTTTTCCCTCAACGTCAAAGCCGCATTTTCCCGCGGCAGACCAGGGCAGTCCGTCAGCATAGCCCGCAGCCATAACGCCCATGCGGGTGCGCTTAGAGGTAACAAAGTTTCTTCCGTAGCTTATGCAGGTTTCGGGCTCGTAATATTTTATTGTGCTTACGGTGCTCACCATGCGCATGGCAGGCTTCAGTCCGAGCTTACCCTCATCGCCGTAGCCATAGAGAAGCAGTCCCGGGCGCACCATATCAAGCATCATTTCCGGGTGGTTCACCACAGCTCCGCTGTTTGCGCAGTGACGGATTTTAAAGGAAACGCCTTTTTCCTCCGCCGCGTGAATAACTTCCGTAAACAGCCGGAACTGTTTTTTTGTATAGTCCATGCTGTCGGCATCGGTGAAGTCTGAAACGGCAAAGTGGGTGTAAACTCCCTCAACATCAAGGTTGGGCAGCCTGCAGGTGCTGACAACATTCTTAACACCCTCGTCAAAATAGCTTCCTGCGCAGAGGTAGCCGAGGCGGGACATTCCCGTATCAAGCTTGATGTGAATTTTCAGCGTGCCGCCATGGGCCTTCGCCGCATTGGAAAACTCAACCGCCTTTGCCTCACAGCTTACGGTCTGCGTGAGCTTGTTTTCAAGCAGCAGGTTTACATAATCAGGAGGTGTGTGACCGAGAATAAGAATCGGCATCGTAACGCCGCTTCTGCGAAGCTCAAGGGCTTCGTCAAGGCAGGCAATGGCAAGATAGTCTGCGCCGCACTTTTCAAGGCGGCGTGCCACCTCAACCGCGCCATGACCGTAGGCATCGGCCTTTACTACGCCTAGGAACTTTGTATTTTCGGGAATATGCGCTCTTATGGCGCGGTAGTTATGTTCAATATTACTCAGGCTGACCTCAGCCCATGTTCTCTTCTGCAGGTCCTTCATTTCAGCTCATTTCCCAGTCGTGCAGCTTCACAAACACAACCGTCTTTTCATTGTATGTTATCTCCGCGTTAACGGGTTCGTTTTCTTCGTTTATCCAGAGTGTCACGCTCATGTCGTCCGAGGGCACAAGGCGCACGGCGAGAAGTCCGTTTTCCGTCCATGCCATGTCAACATGGGCATCTTTCATTGCGTCGGCAAGATACGGCAGAGCAGACATGGGGCAAAGTCCTCTGTCCGTGAGCTTTCCTATGTCGAGTATGGCGCCGTCGTATTCAAGACAGGTTTCCCCGCTTTTCACATGGGCGCTGATGCCTTTGACGATTTCGGGCTCAAGGATTTCCACGGCGTACTCACCGTTCTCCATTGAAAAGGCAAGCGTAAAATCCGCCGTCTTGTCCTCATACTCCGCCTGAACATCTGCCGTAAAGCTGATGCTTTCCGCATTTGCGAGCTCCTCACGAAACTGCAAAAACGCCGATTCCTCGCCGCTGCCGCAGCCGCAGAGCAAAATCGCAAGCACAAGCGGCAAAACAATATTACGTTTCATTCAAACCTCCGAGCAGTATAAGTTCTCTTCGGTTTAGTATATTATATATACCCAAGCTTAATTAGTCAAATTTTCTCTTGACTTTTACATCTTTGTGGGCTATAAATTTTATTGTTATAATGTACGGCAATGATTGGGAAGATAACGCAGTTTTGTCAGACAGAGAGTGGCGGTCACCGGCTGTAAGCCGCCTGTGAGAAAAGCGTTTAGTTCGCCCATGAGCTCCGGCTAATCACCGGCGGAGGCCTCCGTTACGGGCAAAGAGCGTGAGGAAACTCAAATTTGGGTGGTACCGCGGAAGAGCAGTCTTTCGTCCCTTTCAGGACGTTAGACTTTTTTTGTTTTTATTTATTTTTTATAGAGGAGAAATCACATGAAAGCACTAATGCAGGAGCTGAGAGAAAATGCTCTGAATGCCATCGGCACTGCCGACAGCATGGATGCGCTTGAAGCTCTCAGAGTAAAGTATCTGGGCAAAAAGGGCGAGCTTACCGCAATTCTGAAGCAGATGGGCAAGCTTTCCGCTGAGGAGCGCCCCGTTATGGGTCAGCTTGCAAACCAGATAAGAGCCGAAATCGAGCAGGTCATAGAGAGCACCCGCAAAACTCTTGAAGCAAAAGCCCTTGAAAAGAAGCTCGAGGACGAAACCCTTGACGTAACCATTCCCGGCGAGGCTCTGCGCATGGGTCACAAGCACCCCATGTACATGGCGCTTGACGAGATTAAGGATATTTTCGTAGGCATGGGCTTTACCGTACTCGACGGTCCCGAGGTAGAGCTTGCAACCTACAACTTTGATAAGCTCAATGCCGAGGAGGGTCACCCCTCACGAGACTGGAGCGACACCTTCTATTTCACCGAGGACAGCAGCATCATGCTCCGCAGCCAGACAAGTCCCATGCAGGTACGCGCCATGGAAACCATGGACCTGCCTATCCGCATCGTTGCACCGGGCCGCGTTTACCGCAAGGACGAGGTTGACGCAAC
>JAZRVW010000046.1:0-12949 GCA_045599385.1 Oscillospiraceae bacterium
TTGCAATGAGCGGTATCCCCGGCGGCGGCGGTACGGGCGAGCTTGTTCTCTGCTCCGTCTTCTTCCCCGACCAGCTTGCAGTTGCCTTCCCCATTGCTCTTGCTCTGGGCAACCTCGTTGATCCCCCCGCAACCATGGTCAACGCCGCAGGTGACTACGTTGTTTCCTTCATCGTTGAGCGTTTTGCCAACGGCAAGGATTGGCTTCAGAAGAAGCTCGGCATGAAAGTCGAAGCCGAAGTCGAAGCCAAGTAATTTTACAAATCAAAGCCTCTCCGTTTCGGAGAGGCTTTTTTATTTTATTCTTTCCCTGACAGCTTCCTTAAACTCATTCCACGCATTCTCATGCACAACGAAGTACAGCGGGCATTCCATGCCCGTTACGTCATAGTGTCTTATAACGTTGTTCTCTGTAAGTCCGCAGGTCTCGCACAGCCACGCGGTGAGCTTAACAAGAGCATTGCAGCTTTCCTCCGTAAATTCACCGCTTTCGTCGGGGTGGCAGACTTCAATTGAAATGCTGTCGCAGTTTCGTTCACCAGATGCAGAGGCTCTTTCCTCAAGCGGTATGCACTGAATAATTTCACCCTCAAGACCGATAATGAAATGCGGAGCGGCACGGTTTTCGTTCTCATTGCATAACTTAAGGCATTCTCCGGCAGATGCTCCCGGATTCCCCGTGTAGTGAACAACAATGTTTCTGACCGTTTCAAGCGTCTTTCCGCTGCGTGCCTCTCCGTCAATGTCAATCAGCTGTATATCGATGTAATCCGGTATTTCATACCGAATATCACGCATCTTATCAGTTTCTGCCGCAAAAATTACGGTTATCGCAAGCATTACTGCCGCAAGAAGAGCCGCAATAAAGCTGTTTATCCTTTCCATTTTCACCTCGCAAGCAAAAAATCACGGGAGCTTATCCCGTGATTTTTCTATCTTTTCTTCCGTAGAAATTCAAGTTTTGTTTCGGATATAAATATAGCAATAAATATGAGGCAGAAACCCAGAACAATGCCGAAGGTGAGGTTTTCCTGACCCACAATTACGGATATTATTGTTCCGAATACGGATTCGAGCATCATAATAAGCGCAGCGGAGGACGGCGGAGTATATTTCTGTCCCCAGGTCTGAAAAAGGAAGCAGGCGCCGGTACACATGATGCTGAGGTATGCAATGCTGTACCATGCCTCTGCCGGCATATTCTGAGGTACGGGCTCAAATATTGCCGCGCCCACAAGGCAGATTACCGCGGCAACCGCAAACTGCACCGTTGTGAGCAGAATTGCATCGCGACCGTCAACGAATTTGTCGGTTGCGATAATATGAATGCCGTAAAGCAGGCCGCAGCAAATAGTCAGAATATCGCCTATATTTATGCTGAGGTTTCCCGCGGTTCCGCCGAGGCACACAAGACCCACACCCACTATGCACATGCAGGCAGCGGAAATGTTGTATCCGTCGGGCTTGCGCTTCATTATTCCCCAATTAAGAAAGGGGACAAAAATGCAGTAGGTTGAGGTAAGAAAGGCGTTCTTTGCCGGGCTTGTGAAAAACAGTCCGTAAGTCTGCACAATGTAGGCGGCGGCAAGGCATGCGCCCATTATAGCTCCGCCCTTCAAATAAGCTCTGTCAAGCTTTCTAAGCCTCGGAAGCGAGAAAAGGAGCAGCACAACCGCGGCACCGCCGAAGCGGAACGCCATTACCCATGTGGGAGTAATGCTGTCCAGCGTGTTTTTGAGAATTACAAAAGACGTGCCCCAAATAAGCGTTGTCGCCACAAGGGCAAGACGTCCGAGAGTTCCTTTTTTATTATCAGTCATAGCTTATCCATAAACAGTGCCGCAGCGCGAAGCATGAGTTTTTTCTTAACGCCACTGTCAAAATCAATTTCAATCAGGTGATCGTTTCCCATAGGTGTGGCCTTAACAATTTTGCCGGTACCGAAGGCCTTGTGCTTTATTCTGTCGCCCACCTTGAAATCGGGCGCTTTCTTCGCCGCAGGCTTTTCGGTCTTCGGCGCAGCAACGGGCTTTTCCCTTACGGGTTCGGGTCTGCGGGCAAATTCACTCTGGAAATAGCTTTTTTCCGAATAGCCGTAGCCCTTGGGAACATTGCGTTTGTTTATATTATCCTCCGGAATTTCGTCCACGAAACGTGAAACGCGGTTTGCCGTTGTTTTTCCGAAAAGCATACGCTGCTTTGCGCAGGAAATGAACAGCTTTTTCTTTGCTCTTGTTATGGCGACATAGCAAAGACGGCGCTCCTCCTCCATTTCGTCGGGCTCGCCTATGGTCTTGATGCCCGGGAAAATTCCCTCCTCAACGCCCACCATGAACACGTTTTCAAACTCAAGGCCCTTTGCCGAGTGCATTGTCATCATTACAACGCAGTCATTGTTTTCCTCATAATTGTCAAGGTCGGTGTAAAGCGCAACATCAGCAAGGTAGCCCTCAATCGTAGGCTCCTCAGCCTCTTTCATGTACTCAAAAATGCTTGTTTTAAGCTCACGCACGTTCTCTGCACGGGCGGAATCCTCAAGGGTGTCCTTATCCTCAAGCATTTTAAGATATCCGCTTTTTTCAAGCAGCAGCTCATAAAGCACGTCCGGAGTCATCTCCGCAGACGCGGTCTGAAGCTCGGAAATCATTGAGGCGAACATACGCATTTTAGCCGATGCCCTGCCGAGCTCATCGTATTTATCCGCATGGGAAATGACCTCATACAGAGAAATCCTGCGCTCAGCCGCAATTAAAGCGGCCTTTTCGATGCTCGTTGCGCCTATGCCCCTCGGCGGATTATTGATTATTCGCGTAAGCCGCAGGTCATCGGAGGGTGAGGCAATTACGCACAGATATGCCAGCATATCCTTAACCTCGGCGCGATCAAAAAAGCCCGTTCCGCCGAAGATTTTGTAGGGAATGCCGTTGCGCTTGAAGGCCTGCTCAAACTGGTTTGACTGGGCATTCATGCGGTAAAGAATGGCGTTATCGCCCCATGTGCCGCCTCTGCCGTACTCCGCCATAATATGCGTGGCAACGTATCTTGCTTCCTCGTGCTCATTGTCCGCAACATAAAGCTCAAGCTTTTCGCCCCGGTCGCCGTTAGTCCAGAGCTCCTTGCCCTTTCTGCCGAGGTTGTTGCGGATAACTGCATTTGCGGCCTCAAGGATATGGGAGGTGCTGCGGTAATTCTGCTCAAGGCGTATTACGCGGCAGCCCTTATACTGGTCCTCAAAGGAGAGGATATTTTCGATTGTCGCACCGCGGAATTTGTAGATGCTCTGGTCATCGTCGCCCACAACGCAGATATTCTCATAGCCGCCGCTTAAAAGCGATGCAAGCTGATACTGCAGCATATTGGTGTCCTGATACTCGTCAATGAGTACATAGCGGAAACGCCTCTGCCAGTAGGAGCGCACATCGTCATGCTCGCGCAGAAGCTTTACCGTATAGTAAATAAGGTCGTCAAAGTCAAAGGCGCCTGCGCTGAAGCAGCGACGGGCATACTCGGAATAAATCTCCGCAATTTTCACCCTGCGCATATCACCCGAGGACTTTGCACGGGCATAGTAATCCTGCGGTGAAAGGCTTTCGTCCTTTGCTCTGCTTATCTCCGAAAGCAGCATTCTGGGCGGAAACCGCTTTTCGTCAAGCTCATAATCCTTCGTAATGTGCTTAATAAGGCTCAGGCTGTCGCTTGTGTCGTAAATCGTAAAGCTCCGGGGATACCCCAGAACATCGCAATGACGGCGCAGAATGCGCACGCAGGCAGAGTGGAAGGTTGCCGCCCATATATCATTGGCTTCAGGACCGAGCATTCTTTCAAGTCGGGATTTAAGCTCATTTGCCGCCTTGTTGGTGAAGGTAATGGCAAGAATTCTCCATGGCTCAACACGCTCGTATGCGGCAGCCAAACGCGCCTGCTCTCCCCCGCGCTCCATTATCTCAATGTCCTCCTCGCAGGCTCCTATGGGAAGCTCATTGCAGTCGGAGGCTTTGCCGTAGCGCAAAAGATTTGCAATGCGGTTGATGAGCACGGTGGTTTTACCGCTTCCTGCTCCGGCAAGAATGAGCAGAGGGCCTTCCGTCGCCATGACAGCCTTTCTCTGCATGGGATTAAGCTTGGCAAAATCAGCTTCTATAACCTTTTTTCTCGCTTCAATATATCTTTGTTCGAAATTATTGTCCATGGTGTCATTTTACCATGAACGGCTGAATTTAACAAGTATCAGCAAGCACTTCGCGGAGATGTTCCATAGCTTTTCTTTCAATACGCGACACCTGCACCTGCGATACTCCGAGCACCTTTGCGCACTTATCCTGCGTCATTCCGTGAAAATAGCGCAGGTATATGGTTTTGCGCTCCTTTTCGGGAAGCCGTTCAACCGCATGCCTCAGAGAAATATGCTCAACCATGCGTTCCTCACCGTTTAGGTCGGTAAGCACGTGCTCAAGGGTAAAACCGTCCTCCCCCGTTTCACGCTGAAGACTTTCCGTAGGTCCTGTTGCCGTTTCCGCAAAGGCAATCTCCTCAGCGGTAAAGCCCGTTTCCGCTGAAAGCTCTGACAGCAGAGGCTCACGCCCCAGCTTCTGTTCAAGGGCTACACGGGCGGTTTTTATCTGCATAGCCTGCTCCTTGATGCTTCGGCTCACCTTGACAGCACCGTCATCACGGAGAAATCTGCGTATTTCGCCTGAAATCTTCGGCACGGCATAGGTGGAAAACTGCGTGCCGAAGCTCTCGTCAAAGCCGTCAATGGCCTTGAGAAAGCCCACGCAGCCCAGCTGATAAAGGTCGTCGGCATCAACACCGCGTCCGAAAAATCTTCTTGCAATGCTCCAGATAAGCCCCGAGTTTTCCTCGATAAGACGTTCGGCTGCAGTTTTGTCGCCTGTCTTTGCCGCACGCAGAAGTTCAACTGTTTCCGCTGTCATCTTCTGCTTTCCCGCTGCTTAATTACGCGCTGCATTGTGACCGTTGTGCCTTTGCCACGGGCAGATTGCACGGAAAGCATATCCATAAAGCTTTCCATGATGGTAAAGCCCATACCGCTTCGGTCATCGCCGCCGGTTGTGTACATGGGCTGCATGGCTTCGTCAATGTTTTCAATGCCCCTGCCCCAGTCACGAACTCTGACTTCAAATCTGCCGCCTTCGTATATGCAAAGCCGCACCGAAATTTTGCCCACACCGTCGGGATAGGCGTGAACAATGCAGTTGGTCACGGCTTCGCTTACGGCGGTCTTGATATCGTCAAGCTCCTCAAGTGTTGGGTCAAGCTGTGCCACGAAGCCTGCTGCGGCTGAGCGGGCAAAGCTTTCGTTTACACTGACAGAGGGAAATTCAAGTTTGATGTAGTTTCTCATTTTCATGTTGTCACCTCTCCTTTTGCGAAAATCGGCACAAGTCTGTCCACACCTGCGGCATCAAGCACCTTCAGCGGCTGAGGCGCAGGATTTTCAATCAGCATTCTTCCGCCGCCCGAAACAAGCTTTCGGTTTGTTTTAACGATAACCGCTATGCCCGAAGAATCCATAAACGTCAGTCCCGACATATCAAGCACCAGATCCCTGGGCAGACAGCTGTCTATCGCATCGCTTATTCCCCGAACCGCGTCTTTTGCGCCGTGGTGGTCAAGCTCACCGCTTAAATAAACCGTGAGTCTTCCGCCTGAATAAGAGGTCATAATTTTCATTCGTATCAGCTCCCGATAAAAAAACTGGCATTGTGCAGCAGCACAATGCCAGTTTAATATTTTTATTATGCGTAACAGGTCGAAATGCGTTTATTTGCCGAGGTTTTCAAGGCTTGCCTTGAGATTTTCGATAAGACCTTCAAGCTTTGCCTTCTTCTCACGCTCGAGGTTTACAACATGCTCGGGTGCGCGGGAAACGAAATTCTCGTTGGCGAGCTTTGCAATCTGACCTGCAAGCTGCTTCTCAGCGTTTGCAAGCTCCTTCTCGATGCGAGCCTTTTCTTTCTCAAGGTCAACAAGCTCTGCCATGGGCATGAACATTCTTGCGTTGTCGGTGATGACGGAAACCATGCCCTCGGTGCTTTCGGGAACGTCAGCGATAACCGAAACTTCAGACGCATAAGCCAGCTTGCAGATGAACTTTTCACCGTCGGTGAAGGGCTTTGCCTTGTCGGAAACTATGATAAGGTGGCTCTTTCTGGAGGGAGGAACGTTCATTTCGGCACGGCGTGCGCGGACGGCCTTGATTGCTTCCATGACCATTTCAAAGTTTGCCTCGTCCTCGGGGAAGCTAAGTTCTTCGCAGTACTTGGGATAATCGGCAATCATGAGTGCCTCACCCTCATGGGGCAGTGCCTGCCATATCTCCTCGGTGATGAAGGGCATGAAGGGGTGCAGAAGCTTGAGAATTTCGGTGAGGACATACAGCAGAACGCGCTGTGCGCTTTCCTTTGCAGCCTCGTCATCGCTGTTAAGGCGGGGCTTTGTAAGCTCAATGTACCAGTCGCAGTAGCTGTCCCAGATAAAGTCGTAAATCTTGCCTGCGGCAACACCCAGCTCGTAGCTGTCCATATTCTCGCCGACTTCCTTTGTCACCTGATTGAGCTTCGTCAGAATCCATTTGTCCTCGGTTTCAAGCTTTTCGGGCAGCTTGTTGTCCTCAATGGTGAGGTTCATCATCACGAAGCGTGATGCGTTCCAGATTTTATTGCAGAAGTTGCGCATTGCCTCGCACTTCTCAACATAGAAGCGCATATCGTTGCCGGGGCTGTTGCCGGTAATGAGGTTAAAGCGCAGAGCGTCGGCGCCGTACTTTTCCGCCATTTCCAGCGGATCAATGCCGTTGCCGAGAGATTTGGACATCTTTCTGCCTTGAGAGTCGCGGACAAGACCGTGGATAAATACGGTGTGGAAGGGCTCTTCCTTCATCTGCTCCATGCCGCTGAATATCATGCGGGCAACCCAGAAGAAGATGATGTCATAGCCCGTAACCATAACGGTTGTGGGATACCAGAAGTCAAGCTCAGGAGTCTTTTCGGGCCAACCCATAGTGGAGAAGGGCCACAGTGCCGAGCTGAACCAGGTGTCGAGAACGTCCTCTTCCTGATTAATGTTCTTGCTGCCGCAATGAGCACACTGGCAGGCGTCCTCACGTGAAACTGTAATCTTGCCGCAATCTGAGCAGTACCATGCGGGAATGCGGTGACCCCACCAGAGCTGACGGGAAATGCACCAGTCATGGACATTCTCCATCCAGTTCATATAGGTCTTGGTGAAGCGTTCGGGAACGAACTTGATGCGTCCGTCCTTTACGACCTCGATTGCCGCCTCCGCCAGAGGCTTCATCTTTACAAACCACTGGGGGCTGGTGATAGGCTCAACAACGGTGCCGCAGCGGTAGCAGCAGCCGACATTGTGGGAGTAAGGCTCAACCTTTACAAGATAGCCAGCTTCCTCAAGGTCCTTTACAATTGCTTCGCGGCATTCATAGCGGTCCATGCCGTTGTACTTTCCGCCGTTAATAATCTTTGCGTCCTCGTCAATGCAGAGAATCTGCTCAAGACCGTGGCGCAGACCCACCTCATAGTCGTTGGGGTCATGGCAGGGAGTCATCTTAACGGCGCCCGTTCCGAAGCCCAGCTCAACATAATCGTCGGCAACGATGGGAAGCTTTCTGCCAACGAGAGGCAGAATTGCGTTCTTGCCCACAAGGTGCGTATATTTCTCGTCATCGGGGTGAACTGCGACGCCCGAGTCGCCCAGCATGGTTTCAGGGCGGGTTGTTGCGATGATAAATTCCTCGTCGGAGTCCTCGATGGGATAGCGTATATGCCAGAAATGACCGGGCATATCCTTGTATTCAACCTCGGCATCAGAAAGAGCCGTGCGGCACTTGGGACACCAGTTTATGATGCGGTTGCCCTTGTAGATGAGTCCCTTTTCGTAGAGCTCACAGAAGGTTTCGCGGACAGATTTTGCGCGCTTTTCGTCCATGGTGAACACGCTTCTGTCCCAGTCGCACGAAGCGCCCAGCACCTTCTGCTGTTCAACGATGCGGCTGCCGTACTTGTTTTTCCAGTCCCAGACACGCTCAAGGAACTTTCCGCGGTCCAGGTCATAACGTGTGATACCTTCCTTTTCGCGAAGCTCCTGCTCAACTTTAATCTGTGTTGCGATACCCGCATGGTCGGTGCCGGGCAGCCACAAAGCAGCATAGCCCTGCATTCTCTTGTAGCGGGTAAGAATATCCTGCAAAGTGGAGTCAAGGGCATGACCCATGTGGAGCTGACCTGTTACGTTGGGAGGGGGCATAACGATGCTGAAGGGCTTCTTTTCAGGGTCAATTTTACCCTTGAAGTATCCGCCCTGCATCCACATGTCATAAATCTTTTTCTCAGTTGCCTGAGGATCATACACTTTCGGCAGTTCTTTCATCTTGTTTCTCCTTGTATCGTCATTGTATTTTCTTAATAACCTTATCTGTTTTCGCTTTGAGAAAGCTCTCAAATTCTGCAAGGTCGGTTTCCTCAAATGAGCGTTCGGGAATAAAAATGGGGTGGCGCTTTTCTGCAATGAGGAAGTATGTAGCCTCGTAATGATAAATCGAGCTTATTTCGGAAAACTCAAAGCATTCCCTTTTGTTCTGTCCCTCTGCCGCAATTCCCTCATCGTTTACGGTGATAAGCACAAAATCAGTTTTGCTGTCACGGGTTTTAACCGCAATCGCCGCATATATGCGGTTCTTCAGCGCCAGCACCGCTATGCACAGCACAAAGGGTATTATAATCAGAAGCAGTCTTTTATCAAAGCCGTGATTCAAAACGAGCACGGTCATCATAACTATGAACGCAAAGCTCAAAAATACGGCAAGCGCGCTTGATAATATGGATTTTGTTCTGTTCGCCGTACTTCTGAAAAGCTTAAACCAATTGACAAAGTCGCCGTATTCAAGCCTGACCTCTGCTTTAAACTCCATGGTCTACTCCGTTTTGACTGAAATATTCTTGCCTTCGGAAAAAGAAAAGCGCCCTGAGCAAAGTCAGGGCGCAGTAATTACGCGGTACCACCTGAATTTCGGAAAATCCGACACTCATAGTAAACGATGATTAATACGGCAAGAGCAGACTGCGAAAAATAACCGCAGTATGCCGAAGGCGGATTAGTCAGCTTTTACTAATACTCTGTAACGGGAGAACCCGTATGGCTTACTAAAATTTCAGCACATCTGCTCGGGACCGACCTTCAGAGGCTTGCTTTGAGAACTCACACCAACCGTTCCCTCTCTGAAAAGCAGGTCACTCTTACTCCTGTCCGTCAACGCTTTTAACAATGGAATATTATAGTTTGTTATTATTTATTTGTCAAGGTAAAGTAACGCCATGAAAAAGTATCCGATGACCAATGTGCGAGAGCAGATTGCGAGAGAATTTCAGTTCCGAAAAGGCACTTTTTCGCAGGAATACTTTGTGTATTTCAAGAAGAAGTAACGCATTCGGGGCTGGAATAATTCGCAAGCTGCCAAAGTGCATTGGTCGGAGGTTACTTAAAAATTATTCGGTGCGTTCCTTGCCCCAGAAGAACAGCGCAACGGTACCGGGGCCCGTATGTGCGCCCACAATTGTGCCGATGTAGTTTATTACGACCTTGCCGTTGAGCTTGGGGAACTTCTCTTCAATCAAATCTGCAACGGCACGTGCGTCCTCATAGCAGTCGGAATGGGCAAGGAAGCATTTGCCGGAATAGTCAAGTCCGCCGTCGGCATACTGCTCCATGCGTTCCACAATGGAGCTGATAACCTTTTTCTTGGTGCGGATTTTTTCGCGGGGAATGAGGTGTCCCTCATTATCCATATTGCACAGAGGGCAGATTTTCAACATACTGCCCACAAAGCCCTCCGTCTTGGAAATTCTGCCGCCGCGCACATAGTACTTAAGGTCGGTGGAGAAGAACCAGTGGTTAGCTCTGAGTCTGTTTTCAAGGGTCCACTCGTAGAGGTTCTCTATGCTCATGCCCTCATCGCGTCTGTCAGCCATGGCATCAACAAGGAGACCTGCGCCGCTGCAGGCGCCGAGAGAGTCAACGACGTAAATCTTAAGGTCGGGATAATCGTCCATGAGCATACCAGCACCTGCGCGGGCAGAGTTGTAGGTGCCCGTAAGTCCGCTGGAAAGCGTAACATGGATAATGGGCTTGTTTCCCTCCATGATGGACTTGAAATACTCCATATATTCCATGGGGTTTATCTGACTTGTATGGGTCATCTCGCCTGCGGTCATGCGCTCGTAGAACTCATGGTAAGGCACGGAAACACCCAGGTCGTCAAAATACTGGTCATCTCCGATGGAATAACGCATGCAGGCATACTTAATTCCGCGGGAATCAAGATGCTCTTTACTCAGGTCAACGATGGTACAGCAGCTTATTATATAATCATAATCGGACATGGTTAGTCCTCCTTTACCTCACATATGAAACGTCAACATTACAATTATATATGTGCGATTCAGTTTTTGCAAGGGTTAATTATCCCAGCTTTTCCATAAGCTGCTGTGCGGTGTGAACGCCGACGCACTTGTCAATCTGCTTGCCGTCGCGGAAAACAATCATTGTGGGAATGCTGAAAACGCCGAAGCGCTGAGCAATATCGGGGTGGTCATCAACGTCCAGCTTGCAGATTTTCACCTTGCCGTTAAGTTCATTATCAAGCTCCTCAAGAATCGGTGCCTGCATACGACAGGGTCCGCACCAGGTTGCCCAGAAGTCAACAAGCACGAGGCCGCTGGAAGTGACGGAATCAAAATTGTCCTTTGTAAGATGCATAATTGCCATTGTTTATATCTCCTTTTCAGTGTTTTAAATATTCGTTGGCTGAAAGCGCGGCGATATTTCCCTCGCCTACCGCAATTGCAACCTGATACGGTGCTCCGGTACAGTCGCCTGCGGCAAATACACCGGGAATATTCGTCTTCATTTTGCCGTCAACCTTAATTGCTCCGTTTTCGATTTCAATTCCCGGAACAAGACTTGAGCTTGTGACTTTGTCCGAAAGAATGAAAATGCAGTCGGTTTTGTACTCTTCACCGTCTACGGTGAGGGTGTCAGCCTTCATGCTGCCAGAAATCCCGATTTTTGATTTTCCCGGGAAACGCAGCACTGTGCAGCCTATGCTTTCAAGAAACTCCGCATCGCGCTCACATTCCTCACCGTCACCGATTACTGCAACGGTTTTGCCCTTATACAGCATTCCGTCGCAGGTGGCACAGTAGCTGACGCCTCTTCCGAGAAATTCCGTTTCGCCCGCACACATCGGACTGCGGCTTATGCCCGTGCAGATTATTACGGACTTGCTTTCATAGAAATCGCTGCCCACGGCAACGCCGAAGCTTTTTCCGAGAGGCATGGCGCTTAATGCCCTGCCCTCTATGATTTCCGCGCCGCTTTCCGAAAGCTGTCTGCGGAAAAAGTCCTCCATTTCCGCACCGCTTCCCGAAAATCCGGGATAATTCGTAACCTTTTCGGCCTTATATAGATTTGCCGTTTCTGCTTTATTTGCAATTACGGCAACGCTTTTTCCGCGATTGCGTGCGGTAAGCGCGGCGCTTATGCCCGCAGGGCCGCCGCCTATGATGATTATGTCGTACAAGGGCTTCACCTCGGCACACTATTTTTGAATATTGTACCACATTTTTGTTGTAATTACTACAATAATCGTTTATAATTTTTCTATTCAGTATTTTGAATTGGAGATAAAGACATGGAAGAACTCAGCAGCAAAAACTTTATTGAAAACTTTATCGACGAGGACCTTGCAGAAGGCGGCAGATGCGAAGGTATGCAGGTGCACACCCGTTTCCCGCCCGAGCCTAACGGTTATCTGCACATCGGACACTGCAAGGCGCTTATCATAGACTTCGGCACAGCCGAAAAATACGGCGGCATCTGCAATCTCCGTATGGACGACACCAATCCCGCCAAGGAGGACACAGAATATGTCGATGCCATTCAGGAGGATATCCACTGGCTCGGCTTCGACTGGGACGACCGTTTCTTCTACGGCTCCGATTATTTTGAAAAGACCTACGAAATCGCAGAGCAGCTCATCCTCCACGGCGACGCCTACGTCTGCGAGCTGACCCCCGACCAGTTCCGCGACTACCGCGGCGACCTGACCCATCCGGCTGTCTCCCCGTACCGCGACCGTCCCATCGAGGAATCCCTCGACCTGTTCCGCCGTATGCGCGCGGGCGAATTCCCCGAGGGAAAGTATACCCTCCGCGCTAAAATAGCCCTTGCCTCCGGCAACTTCAATATGCGCGACCCGGTATTCTACCGCATCCGCTATATCGAGCATCACCGTCAGGGTACCATGTGGTGCATCTTCCCGATGTACGACTTTGCGCATCCGGTGCAGGATATGCTGGAGGGCATCACCCATTCCCTCTGCTCCCTTGAATACGAAAACCACCGCCCGCTTTACAACTGGGTTGTCGAGAAGGCTTCCGCCTACGGCGGAGTCGACGCGCATCCGCGTCAGATTGAATTTGCCCGCCTGAACCTGACCCACACCGTCATGTCCAAGCGCTTCCTCCGCAAGCTTGTCGAGACCGGCATCGTTGACGGCTGGGACGACCCGCGTATGCCCACCCTGTGCGGACTGCGCCGCCGCGGCTATACCGCCTCCGCAATCATCGACTTTTTAGGACGCGTCGGCGTTGCGAAGAACGACAGCCTCGTTGATATCCGTCTTTTAGAGCACTGCCTGCGCGAGGAGCTTAATAAAACCGCCCTGCGCCGCATCGCGGTCACGAAGCCCCTGCGCGTTGTCATTGAAAACTATCCCGAGGACAAGACCGAGTATTTCTCCGTTGTCAACAACCCCGAGGATGAATCCGCAGGCACCCGCGAAATCCCCTTCACCCGCGAGCTGTGGATTGAGCAGGACGATTTCGCCCTCGTTCCGCCGCCCAAGTTCCAGC
>JAZRVW010000047.1:0-13394 GCA_045599385.1 Oscillospiraceae bacterium
GAAGGAGCCTGAAGCTCCCGCCTTTACCGGAAGCTATGAGGACATCGTTGAGGAAATCCGCAAGGAGAGAGCCGCAGAGCAGGGCATTGAATATGTTCCTCTCTTTGTAAAGGAAGAGGCTCCCGCCGAGGAAGACACTCCTGTTGAGGAAGATGCTCCCGTTGAGGAAGAGGCTTCCGCTGAGGAAGAGGCTCCCGTCGAGGAAGAGGCTCCCGAAGAGGAAGAGGCTCCCGAAGAGGAGGAGGCTCCCGAAGAGGAGGCTCCCGTCGAGGAAGAAGCTCCCGCCGAGGAAGAGGCTCCCGTCGAGGAAGAGGCTCCCGTTGAGGAAGAAGCAATCCTCATTGACGACAGCCCCATTTACGACCGTGACGGCGATTTTGAAACCGAGGAACGCATACGTCCTCTGGCGCTTATCGCCTATCTCATCGTGGCAGTACCCATCGGACTGGCTCTGTTTGCGATTCTGGCCGCAGTCATGCTGGCTCTGCTCGGCGCTTCCTGCTATGTGGGCGCGGCAGGCATCAGCGTTCTCACCGCCGCATTCTCCGGCGTACAGCTCATGGCCGACACCTTCATCGTTCTGGGTGCGGGCATGGTGTTAATTGCCATCGGCATTATCTTCGCATGGTTCTCAATCTGGCTTACTGTTATCAGCTTCCGCGGTCTCTTCCGCGGCATTGTGGCACTCGGCCGCAAGTGGTGCGTAAAGGAGGTTGCTGTCAATGGCTAAGGTTTGGAAGGTACTCGGCATTATCACCGGAATTGCTTTGCTGCTCGGTCTTGTCTGCATAGGCGTAGGCTTCATAACCGGCGGCGACCTTGAAAGAATTAAAACTCTTCTGGAATCCAACTACGGTCTTGAAAATCTCCGCAGCGTCCTTGAAGAAGTAATCCACAAAATCGTGGGCATCAATCCCCTGAACTGACAACAAAAAATCCCCTGTCATGTGACAGGGGATTTTATTTTATATCTGTCCGAATTCCATCATACGCACTAGCACCGCGCAGGCTTCTCCGCGTGTTGCCGTACGCTTCGGCTCAAAGCAGCCGTTGTTGCCCTGGAGCAGACCGTTTGCATAGCAGAAGGCAACGTATTCGCCCGCCCAGCTGCTGAAGGCGTCAACGTCTCCGATTTGGAAATCCTCAAGGGAATATTCGCCGCTGACATCATAGCCCATATACGCGAGGAAGCAGGTCATTATCTTTGCAATCTGCTCACGCGTGATGTTTCTGTCAGGATAGAAATTGCCGTCCTCATAGCCGTTCACAATTCCGTTTTCCGCCGCCCACTGAACATAGGACGCGCAGAATTTATCCGTCGGAACATCGGCAAAGGCGCTTTCGCAGTACAGTCCCGTATCCACTCCCGCGGCACGTCCGAGGAAGGTTACGAACTCGCCTCTGGTGACGCTGTTTCTGGGACGGAAGGTGTGGTCGCCGTAGCCCTTTACCCAGCCCGCAAGCACAGCCTTGTCAATGGCTTCATGCGCCCAGAAGCCGCGGTAATCCAGCAGGCAGTATTCGTTGTCCGACGGTTCCTCATCGCTTGCCTTCTGAAGCCCCAGATAGTCGACAATGCCCATAGCGTCAGCGTGGGCAAGAGCCTTGAGCTGTTCATCGGTGCTGAGGTAATTTGTTGCCTCGTAGGTGTTGTCAATAAAGCAGTGCTCCACCAGTACCGTGACCAGATTGTGCCACAGACCCGTGCGCACGATTCCGTAGTAATCCGCAACTGTGCCATCGGGGTTTTGGTCAGGCGGATTCTCCTCGGAGTCACGCGTCAGAAAGCCGCCGTGGTATGTACCTATTCCAAGCTCGTTGAGCCTTGCGAGAATACATCTGCCCAGCTCATAATCCTTTTCCACAAGCTCGGGACGGTAGTTTCCGTTGGGTACAAGAATGCAGGCGCCGCTTGCGCTGTTCCTGTAATCCGTGCCGTTTATGTGGAGGCTGATGAAAACATCGGAGCCACAGTCGGCGGCAATCTGTCCGCGCGTTCCCAGCTCGTATATTCTGTCATATTCCTCCTGGCTGTTGGTTGTGCGGGTGAGCACAACCTTCACCTTTTGGTAGGTTTCAAGCTCTTCCTTGAGATAGTAGGCTATTTTCAGAACAATCTCGGTTTCACAGTATTCGCGTCCGTTTATTCTGCAGTAGCCGCCGCCGTTTCCGCCGTGGCCTGCGTCAACGGTTATGATTGTCCACCCCTCAGCAGATGTCAGCTCTCCCCCCTCATCTGCGAACACTGCCGTGCAGAGAAGTGAGGCCGTCATAACAAGCGCCGTGAGAATGGAAATTATTCGTTTCATAGGTGCCGCTCCCGATTCTTAGTTTACATAAAATTATACACATAAACATCGGATTTGCAACACATTTCGCTAAATTTTCCATTTAAACAACAGCATTCCGCCTGTCATCAGCGCAAGACCCGCGTATTTTGACCAGGTGAACGCAAGCTTTTCGCTGCCCATAAGCCCGAAGGCATCAATGAGTGCCGCCACCGTGAGCTGTGAAATGAGAATTACGGAAATCGCCACAGTTGGCCCCAGGTTTTTTATGCCCAGCATGACGGTTATTGTGATGATTATTCCGAACAGGCCGCCCAGCCAGTAGAGCTTATTCACCTGACCCAGAGCGTTAAAGCTGCCCTGGCGGTAAAATGCCAGCACCAGCAGGGACAGCACAAAGGCCGTGCCCTGCACAAAGGCGTTGGCCTCCATGTTTCCTATGCCTTCGCCGAGACGCGTGTTCATAACTCCCTGAATGCTCATGGCCATTCCCGCCACAATGCTGAATACTATTCCCCAAAGCATAAAATTTGCTCCTCTCATGGCTGTTCCTCTTGAATATACGGTCAAAGCATGGTAATATATCCGCGTGAGAAACACATTCGAGCGTGTCAGGGGGATATACCATGTCAATGGGAAAGCCAAAATACTATCTTGTTAAGGCGGATTCGCTTCCGGAGGTCTTCGTAAAGGTCATCGAAGCAAAGTCGCTGCTTGAAACCGGCGAGGCCCGCACCGTTGCCGAGGCCGTGGACCGCGTTGACCTGAGCCGAAGCGCTTTTTATAAATACAAGGACGCAATTTCGCCCTTCCGCGACATGAAGCGTGACACCGTTATGACCTTCCACATGCTGCTTCACGACAAGCCCGGCACGCTTGCCGCCGTACTGTCTATTTTTACCGAAAGCGGTGCAAATATTCTCACAATCAACCAGAGCATTCCCGCAAACGGTGCCGCGCTTGTGACCATTTCCGTTGTCACCGACACCATGGTCAAAACCTCTGACGACCTTATGACGAGTCTTGCGGCGCTCAACGGCGTAATGAAGGTTGAGATAATGGCAGGTTGAACCCGATATGAATATAATGAAGCAGGTCTTAAAGACCTGCTTCATTTTTTATACAGGAGGAGCAATATGCTGACAGTACAGAAATTCGGCGGAAGCTCCGTTGCCGATGCCGGAAGAATCCGCTGCGTTGCGGAAATAATCGCCGAAGCGCGTGCCTCGGGCAGCGATGTCGTGGCGGTGCTGTCCGCGGCGGGTGACACCACCGACGAGCTCACGAGCCTTGCCGCAGAAATAACACCGGCACCGCCGCTCAGAGAGCTTGACGCCCTGCTTTCAACGGGTGAGCTTCAGAGCGTTGCCCTCATGTCCATGCAGCTTGAAAAGCTCGGCGTTTCAGCCGTATCGCTGTCGGGACGGCAGGCAGGAATATTTACCGACGGGAATTTCGGCAGTGCCAGAATTCTGAACATAAAAACAGAGCGCATCGGAGAAGAGCTTGCGCAGGGCAGAGTTGTCATTGTTGCAGGCTTCCAGGGGATTGACGGGCGCGACAATATAACCACTCTCGGACGCGGCGGAAGCGACACCACCGCGGTTGCGC
The DNA here is from genome assembly GCA_045599385.1 of Oscillospiraceae bacterium. Taxonomy (GTDB): domain Bacteria; phylum Bacillota; class Clostridia; order Oscillospirales; family Oscillospiraceae; genus F23-B02. The sequence continues at coordinate 3,900 of JAZRVW010000047.1, forward strand.
TTGCGGCGGCACTCAGGGCAGACAGATGCGAAATCTACTCCGATGTTGACGGCATTTACACCGCTGACCCCCATCTTGTTACGGGAGCGAAAAAGCTGCCCGAGATTGACTACGAGGATATGCTTAAGCTGGCAAGGGGCGGCTCTCAGGTCATGCACTCAAGGGCTGTGGAAATTGCCATGAGATACAACATGGAGGTGCTTATGCTTTCAAGCTTTGTGAAGGCGGAGGGCACTTATATGCGTCATCAGAAATTCCGTCCCGCTCTGTGCGGAATAACTCGCGACAAGGCGGAAAGCAAAATCAGCCTCGTGGGCAGAGGCGCGGATATCACGCGGCTTTGCGAGGCGGTTTCGGTGCTTTCGGAAAACGGGATTTCCGTAATCTCCGCAGAGGCACGGGAGGGTGTGTGCTCTGTCACCACCGAGCAGCAGCAGCTTCTTCCCTCTCTCCAGCTTCTGCACAGACATTTTTTCGATAAAGGCTGAGCCATAAAAAATCAGGCGCTCTTATGAATAAGAACGCCTGATTTTAACGTTTTTATTTATTTTCCTCAGCAGCCTTTGCAGCTTCCTCGGCGGCCTTTCTCTGTGCTCTTTCGTTGGTGTCCTTGCTGTTGCGGTAGACAACCTTGCTGTCCCACAGATACTCAAGAGAGAGATTCAGCGACATGTTGATGGCAAGAACGGCATATTCGTTCCAGCCGTTTACGTCGGCGAGTATATGCTCAAGCCAGATGGTGAAGGGGGCGAAGGGAACGTAGAATAGGAATACCAGGAACATTGCCTTGGGAACGTTCTCGGCGGACTGGAAGGTGAACTTTCTGTTGAAGGTGAAGTTCCACAGAATGCTGAGTACAAGTGCGATGGTGTAGCAGACATAGTGACCGGGAATCTTTATTACCTCTTCGCAGAGAATCATGGCCACGGTTTCGATAATGCCTGCTGACGTGGAGAAGAGAACAAATTTCAGGGTGCGCGCCAGTTCTTTATTCTTCATGTTTTACTCCTTAATGCTCTTATAGAGCTCTTTATTTGCCTTGTAAAGCTTCTTGAAGGTTTCGAAATAGGGAGTGTAGAGCTTGTGGTTTTCCATGTTGGGCTCAAAGGTCTTTGCGGCGGGAATGAAGTCCTGAACGCAGTCAAGGCTTTCGATTACGCCCAGACCCACGGCTACGATTGCCGCGGCGCCTACGCTGCCGACGTTCTGGGGAGAGGCAACGGTTTCAACGGTGCGGCCCAGAATATCCGCGAGAATCTGGCAGGAAACGTCGGAAAGTGCGCCGCCGCCTACGAAGCGGATAACGTCGCTTGTCTTTACCTTCTTGTCCTGGCACTCAAGCATCCAGCGCAGATGGTAGAACACGCCCTCGAGCACCGCGCGGATAAGCTCGGTCTTGCCCGTTTCAAGCTTGATGCCGAAGAACATACCCGTGGAATCGGGGTCCTCAAAGGGACAGCGGTTGCCGTGAAGCCAGGGAGTGAAGATAACGCCGTTTGCTCCGGGAGGAACGTCCTTCACCACGTCGGTCATGTAGTCGTAAAGGCTGGTATAGGTGCTCTCGTAGCCCTCGGTGACATTCTTCTTTTCAAGATAAACGCCGATTTCGTCAAGAGCCAGGTGGTCCTTCACCCATTCAAGACACTTGCCTGCGGTTTCCATCTCGGCAAAGTAGTTATATCTGCCGCTCTGTGCGCCGGTTGCCGCCGCTATCATTGCGGTGACGTCAACAAGCTGCTTGTCGGTTACGGTGATAACCCAGCCCGAAGTTCCGCTGTAAATATGGGTGTCGCCCACGTTTACACAGCCTGCGCCCACGCCGATGAGGCTGGAGTCGCCGCCGCCGCCGAACACGGGAGTGCCTGCCTCAAGACCCAGCTCGGCTGCCGCCTTTTCGGTGAGACCGCCCACCATGTCGGTGGATTTTATTATTCTGGGCAAAAGCTCTTCCTTCAGGTCGAACATGGAGCACATTTTTTTGCTCCAGCCCTCCTTGCCCTTGCGGGTATCGTAAATGAGGGTGGCGAAGGCTGAGTCCTCGGTCATGGTAAATTCACCGGTGCAGCGGCAGATAAGGTAATCCTTGACGTCAAGCCACTTATATGCACGCTCGAAGTTTTCGGGCTCGTGAGCCTCCACCCACTTGTACTTCCATACCGGGTCTTTCACGCTGCAGGTGACGGCGCCCGTGATGATAAGGCTGGGAATGAGCTTGAAAATGTTGGCACCCGCAATCTGAACGCCGTAGGCGATGCCCTTCTTTATCTCTTCCTTGGCACGCTGGTCCATGTAGCTCATGGGGCGGTGTACGGGAACACCGTTTTCATCTACAAGGACAAGACCCTGCATCTGAGAACAGAAGGAAATGCCTGCTATCTGATTGGGCTTTATGTCGGTTTTGGTGAACATCTCTGCGGTGGATTCGCGCATTGCGTTCCACCAGTCGTCACCGTCCTGCTCGGCGCCGCCGTCCTCCATTATGTACAGAGGATAGCCGCGGCTGGCAGATGCCAGAAGGTTTATGGTTTTTTCAACACCGAACAGACAGGTCTTTACACCCGTTGTGCCGATATCGTACGCGAGGATATATGTCATTTTTATGACCATTCCTTTCAGATTTTCCGCAAGGCACAAATGACCAACGAAAGGAATGGTCATAAAGTGCCATGTTTTTCGGTTGCCTCGCAAGAGGCGAGAAAAAAGGCTTAAATTTAATTGGAAAGTTTGGAAGATTTATCTTTCAAACTTTTTCCTCTTTTCTGTGCGGAATATCGCTGCTTTCAAGAGTGAAAGCCGATTCCATAAATTTGAGAAGCTGCCGGGTGACATATTCATCGTTTTCCATTACATCGCTGCCGCCGTAGAGCTTGAAGCGCTCCATATAATAGGGGCAGGCATAGGAAAACTGCATCATCATAAGAAGGTTGTCAAAGAAAAATGCGAAAAGTCCGGGGTCAATGTCGCGGCGGATATCGCCGCTTTCCTGCGCCTTGGCGAGAAATTCGGAATACAGTCTTGAGGTGAAGCCCTCAATCTCCCTTGCAAGCTCCTCGGAGCAATCGCTCATCTGGGTGATGCGGTGATACATTCGTATGTAGTCGCCGTGCTCGCGGGAGTAGAACAGCAGGGTTTTTATCATACTGCGGACATAGTTAAGCGGTTTGTCCTCTGTGGCTGTCATATCCGTGAGGAAGCCTTCAAGCCCGTCAAGACAGCGTCTTATACAGGCCATGCTGAAGGCGTCCTTATCGGCATAATACTTATAAAGCACGCCCACGGAAATACCTGCCCGCTCGGCAATTTTTTTCATGCTTCCGCTTTCAAAGCCGTGCTCGGCAAATTCGCTTATTCCGCATTCCAGAATCTCAGAGAGCTTTTCCTCGGTGAGTTTCTTCAGCATTTTACTTCTTATCCTTCTGCTTGGAGTACTTTTTCAGATAGATAACGCGCTGAAGCAGGGCGTCTGCCTTGCTCAGAGGCGTTGCGTTGTCGCAGTAGAGAGCCGCGGCGGCGTTCTTGCTGACGATGAGAGAGATGGCGTCGAGGTCGTCCTCAGCATCGCTGACAAGCAGTGCGCCCATGCCGTTGATAAGAACGGCGTTGCGCTTCTTAAGACCGTGCTTGTAGGCCTTGAAGGTACGGCACTTTGCGTCCGGTCCGACTATCTGCGCAAAGTCGTCAATGTATGCGGGAAGAGTCTTGCCCAGATAGCTGTAGGTGCGTGTCATGGGGTCGCTGTCGAAACGGACAAAGGGATAATCGGTGATGCCGGAGGTGTCAAACTTGGGTTCTGCAACCTGCAGCTTTACCTTGTCGTGAAACAGCTTGTTGCACTTGCGCTCCAGCTCCTCCGCAACGGCAAATGCGTCCTCAAAGCTTGCGCCGAGGCACAGCGCGCCGTGCTTTGCCATGAGGAATGCCTTGTCCTTGGGGTGCTCGGCAATGCACTTGGAAACAGCTTCCTTCAGCTTGCCCGTGCCGGGAAGACCGTAGCCTGCGCAGGGTGCGAACTCAAGGTCCTTGCCCTCTGCGCCCACGGCGGAGGCATAGTACTGATGGGTGTGGATAACAAAGTCCACGTCCTTGCGGAGCAGATATGCGTGAGCGTGGATTCCCTTTTCGCTGCTGGGCTTGATGTTGCCCTTGTACTTCAGGGTTTCCATGTTGACCTTTACAAGCTCTTCGGGCTTGAGGGTATCGTACGCTCTGCCGCTGGGGGTAATGACAAACTCGGTGTCGGAAACACGGGCGCTGATGTTGCCCCATGTGCGAGCAATCAGCTGGGTTTCCAGAAGTCTGTGACCCGCTTCAATGACTAACTCGCGGGCTTCTTTTTCAGAATACATAATAATCCTCCGTAAATAACGTCGGGCTGATTACTTCTTTGCCTTGGGAAGCTTGCCGCAGTTTGCGAATACGCGGTCAAAGCGGCGGAGAACATCGTCGATGTCCTCTTCGGTGTAGGCTGCGCTGGTGTAAAGACGGGTGCCTGCAAGAGTGATGATGCCTTCTGCGGTGTAGGCTGCGCCGATGTGCTGCATCTCGGTCTTGCGCTTGGAGGTTTCGGACAGAACGCCGGGGATAAGCCAGGGCTTGTTCCACTCTATCTCGTACTGCATGGTGCCTGCATTGTCAAGGTGGCAAACGCTGCCCTGGTTGAAGGCTACGAAGGGAAGGTCATACTTCTTGATGAGCTCCTGCAGACCCTTGGTGAGTCTGTCGCCCATGCGTCCTGCGACTTCGCAGGCGTTGCGCTTTTCAATCTCGCTGATGACGGTGTAGCCTGCAACGCAGGAAATGGGGGTTGCAGCCATGGTGCCGCCGCACATTGCCTTGGTGACCTTCTTGCCGCCTGCGTCAAGACCTGCGCCCAGGTGAGCCATGCAGTCCTCGTGACCGCCTACGCCGCCTGCGCCGGGATAGCCGCCTGCGATGATCTTACCGAAAATGGTGAGGTCGGGGTCAACGCCGTAGTAGCCCTGAGCGCCGCTCAGACCGATACGGAAGCCGGAAACGACCTCATCGCAGATGAACAGTGCGCCGTACTTGTGAGCAAGCTCCTGGCAGCCCTGAACAAATTCCTTGGAAACGGGACGGGTACCGCTTTCGGGACCGATGGGCTCAATGTAAACAGCAGCGGTGCCGCCCTTGAGCTCGTTCTTCTTCAGCTTGCGCTCCAGATCCTCAAGGTCATTGGGGAAGAACTCGTCGGTGTGCTTGAAAACGAAGCTGGGAACGCCGGGGCTCTGGAGAGCCTTGGTGCCGGGGATACGCATGCCGTATGCCATCTGGTCGGACCAGCCGTGGTATGCGCCGCCCATCTTCAGAACGTTCTTGTGACCGGTCTTAAGACGTGCAACACGCAGAGCGCACATGCAGGCCTCGGTGCCGGAGCCGAGCATACGGAACTTATCAACAGAGGGAACACAGTCGGAAATCTTCTTTGCGAGCTTGTATTCGTACTCGTGGAACAGGCCGGTGGAGGGACCGCAGGTGTTCAGCAGGTCGATAACAGCCTCTCTGACAACGGGGTCGTTGGAGCCGATGATGGTGGGACCGCCTGCCTGAAGCAGATCGTAGTACCAGTTGCCGTCAACGTCGTAGAGCTTGTTGCCCTCTGCCTTGGTGATGACCAGGGGGAACGGGTAGTTGAAGGCAAGATTGTGCTGAACGCCGCCGGGGATAAATTTCTTTGCCTCGGTAATCATTTCCTTGCTCTTTGCACACTTCTTGTCGAAGTATTCTGCTTCGTACTCCTTGAGCTTGTCGGGCATGATGGAGTAAATGGGTTTTCTCTTGAGCTCTTCAAGCTGCTTGTTGACAGCTTCGGCGTCAAGATATTCGTCGATTGCAAATCCGTTGTATGCCATAATATAATCCTCCTTGTTGTGAACTCAAATTCACGTCTGTTAAAAACGTACCACTATTATAAATAAATGTCAAGAACAGAGGCGCAAATGAACCCCGAATTTTCATTTTATTAAAATAGATTGTACATTCACGCAAAATGTGGTATATTTGAATTTAAGATACAAACCCCGTAAATTTTATTGTGGAGGCATAAATATGAAAAAGTTTGTAGTTCCCATGATTCTTGCAGGCGGCGCAGTCGCTGCAGTTCTGGCACTCGGCAAGAAAAAGCCCGCAGCAAAGGGCGCAGCTCCCGCGGCAAAGGGCGCAAAGGCTGCCAAGAAGCCTGAGATGAAGGACCCCAAGGACGTGGTTTTCAGCTACGTTTCCGGTTATCAGGATCCCGCAACCATCGAAGTCACAATGAAGTTCGACGCAGCAAAGGTTGACCTTGCCGTCATCGAAGAGGGCTTCATGGTCGCCACCAGCAATCCCCAGGTTGTAACCGCATTCAGCGGTATGTTCAATCTCCAGCTCGAGCCCTCCAACTTCTACAGCGGTGAGAATTTTGAGAGCATGTGCGCAGAGGCAGCAAAGAAGTTCACCGGCTTCGGCGAGGTTGAGTACGGCGCACTCAAGGGCATCAAGTACAGCGCAGGCGACGGCGTTGCATTCTGCTTCCCCGTTGACGAGGCAAGCTATCTGCTTGTCAACGCCTTCAAGGGTCCCGACAACGACGATGAGGTTGCAGACCTGCCCGTCAATGCGGAGCTCAGCTTCTTCCTGGAAAACATCTCCGTTGCAAAGAAGTAATTTTTGACAAATCAACTCTCCCGGAAAGTGCTCCGGGGGAGTTTTTATTGTCCGTTTTATTGGACTTGAGTCATTGTATGATGGGTACAGTAAAAAAATAACGGAGGATAAAAATATGAACTGTCTTGCAGAAAAATTTGCGGAGCTTGTAAAGGAAAAGAAGGCTGACGGTTATAATCCCGTCTATTTCTACGGCAGCAACGGAAAGTACATTTCCGCGCTTCTTGAGGAAATCATCTGCTGCTACAGAAAGAACTTTCCCGATGCAAAGGCCTGTCTCATAAGCGGCGAAAGCTTTGTTCGCGAGCTGTGCGAAATCATCGTCAACGGAAACGAGGAGGAGTTTCGCGCCCGCACAAGAGGAAATGAGCTTTTTATTCTTGACGGCATAGATATGATTGCAGGCAGGGAAAGCGTCATGGAGGAGTTTTACTTTCTTTTTGACTACCTCTATGAGCACGGCTGTCAGGTTGTAATCGGCGCATCGGTTCCCCCGAAGGACATTGAGGGTATGTGGCCCAGAATCCGCACTCAGCTCGAGGGCGGAATGATTTGCCGCGTTGATGAATAATTGCCCCTTTTATCGTACAGTAAGCTGTGCTATACTGAAGCCGTGGAAGCGATAGCGTGAATAATCACCCTATCATAAATATGGCGTTTTGTTCGCCGCTTACGCGGCAGAATGGAGATTATTATGCCCAAATCATCAAACCAGAAGCTGAAGCTTCTGTATCTCATGCAGTATCTTATGGAAAGGTCAGACGAGCAGCACCCGCTGAGCGTTGCGGACATGATTGAGGAGCTTGCGCGCTATGACATAAAGGCAGAGCGCAAGAGCATTTACGATGACCTTGAGGCACTGCGCCTTTTCGGTCTTGACATCGTTCAGGTCAGAGGTAAAACCACGGGCTATTACATCGGCGCAAGGGATTTTGAGCTTGCGGAGCTGAAGCTTCTTGTGGACAGCGTTCAGTCCTCAAAGTTCATCACCCACAAGAAAACCCTCGCGCTCATCAAAAAAATCGAAAGTCTTGCCAGCGTTTACGATGCCCAGCTTCTGCAGCGTCAGGTATTCGTGCGCAACCGCGTCAAAAGCATGAACGAAAGCGTCTACTACAACGTGGACAAAATCTCAAATGCCGTCACTGCCGACAGAGTAATCAGGTTCAGATACTTTGACTTTTCCGTCACCAAGGAGCGCCGCTTCCGCAAGGACGGGGCGTGGTATGAGATAAGCCCCTTTGCGCTCATGTGGGACGATGAAAACTACTATATGCTGGGCTATGATGCGGCAGCGGAAAAGCTCAAGCATTACCGCGTGGACAAGATGACGGAAATCGAGCCTCTTGAGCGCTTCCGCGACGGCAAGAAGGAATTTGAAAAGGTGGATATGTCCGAATATTCCAAGAAGGTTTTCGGAATGTTCACGGGCGAAGAGCAGACGATCAGACTGCGCTTTGCCAATCATCTTGTGGGCGCTGTCATTGACCGCTTCGGACGGGACACCATGATTCTCGCCTGCGACGAGGAGCATTTCACCGTCAGCGCAAGCGTTGCGGTTTCCCCCCAGTTTTTCGCATGGCTCTTCGGCTTCGGCAAGGACGTGGAGATTGTTGCTCCCGCCTCTGTCCGCGAAGACATGAAAAAAACCGCACTTGAGATTGCGGAAATGTATTGAGGTGCCTTATGACAAAAACCGAACTTGAGAAAATAAACGCGTTCTTCGCCCAGACCGACGAAAATGGCGTTTCAAACGCCGAAAAGGCGGAGAAAAACTCCAGAGTAATCCGCCGGATTGCCACCACCGACAAGAGCAAAAGCTTTGAGGAGGCGGAAAAGCGGGAGAGCGAATACCCCACGGGCGTTGTAGTTGAGGACGGAAAGCTCATCGGTCTCGGTATCCACATCTACAATGAGGACGTATATCCCATTCAGAGCTTTGAGATTTATCTCCGCGACTGCGGTCTTTCAGGGCATCTTGACCTTGCGGGCTGTCGCGATATGGTGTTCCTTGACGTTTACCGCAACGAAATATCCTCCGCCGATGTGCGCGATATGCCCTCCATGCGCATTCTCGGCGTGCAGAGCAACAAAATTGCCGAGCTTGACGTTACGGAGCTTCCCGTATGCCAGGGTATTGATGCGGGCAAAAACAGGCTCAGCTGCCTTGACGTTTCAAAAAATCCCGAGCTTGTGGAGCTGTATATTAACGACAATGATTTCTCCGGAATCGACCTTTCCCGTAACGCGAAGCTCAAGTATTTCTACTGCCACAACAACCGCATTTCAAGGCTTGATACAACTCACAATCCGCTTCTGCGCCACCTTGACGCAAGCGGAAATCCCATGCGGGAGATAAAGTCCCTTGCCCCGCAGAGAGAGGAAAAGCTTCCTCTTGAGCTGTACGCTTCCGAGGGCGGAGCAGTGGGACTTAAGTTCTGCCCCGTTTACAACGCGCAGTGGAAGGAAACGGGCGAATGGCAGCAGCGCTACGACGCTTATGCCGCAGAGGGTTATGCCTTCGACGGCTGGTACGAAAAAGGCGAAAAAATAAGCGCCGAGGCACAGTGGACAGATGCCTACGGCACTTCGAGAATACTAACCGCAAGATTTATCAAAAAATAAAAATCACGCGCTGGCTTTGGGCGGTGCACCATAGGGATTCACAGCCTTGAAAGAAGCTGTTTCCCGCAATACTGCGTTAAAAAGCCTCGGAATACATAGCCAGTATTCCTGCGTTTTTTGCCTTGTCTTGCAGAAAACATCTTTCTTTCAAGGTGCAAAGCAGTTTTGAGCGAGAAATTTTACGTCCAGACAATATAACAAAAATCC
>JAZRVW010000048.1:0-5157 GCA_045599385.1 Oscillospiraceae bacterium
TGGACAGCTTTGAAACTCTCGAAAGCATTGACATAAGCGAATGTGAAGCCTTCCTCACAGAATACCTTGCAGACGACAGACTTGCCATGTCTGTTGTGCTGCCTTTGAAATGAGGTGCGGTATGAATTTTCTTACGGCAACCATGATGAGAGGCGCCGAAATAAGCTTCCCCATGTTCGGCGACTGCTCAATCAATCCCCCCTCGTCCTTTGAGCTTTTCGGCAAACCAATTTATTTTTACGCTGTAATCATCGCCTGCGGCATGATTATTGCGGCAATTTACTGCGCAAAGAACGCGCCGAAGTTCGGGCTTACGGAGGATAACCTCTATGACTTCATCATCTGGGCAATTCCTCTGAGCGTCATCGGCGCGAGAATTTACTATGTGGCATTCAAGTGGGATTACTACGCCGAAAACTTCGGTGAGGTCGTCGCAATATGGAACGGCGGTCTTGCAATATACGGCGGCGTTATCACGGGCATAATCGTTGCAATCGTGTGGAGCAGGGTGAAAAAAATTCCCTTCTTCGCTCTCGCCGACCTTGCTTCCTTCGGTCTCCTCATCGGTCAGGCCGTAGGCCGCTGGGGCAATTTCATGAATCGCGAGGCCTTCGGCGGAGAAACCGACATATTCTGCCGCATGGGGCTCAGCTATCCCGGCATGGAAACGCTCTATGTCCACCCCACCTTCCTCTACGAAAGTCTGTGGAATCTGATCGGCCTTGTTTTCCTGCATATATGGGTTAAAAAGGGCAGGCGTAAATATGACGGTCAGGTGTTCTGGCTGTACATATTCTGGTACGGTCTCGGCAGAGCATGGGTTGAAGGTCTGCGCACCGACAGTCTGTACATCGGTCAGACGGATATTCGCGTATCCCAGCTTTTAGCCGCCCTGAGCGCAGCTGCGGCGCTTGTAATTCTCATTGTCAAAGCAAGGAAGAAACCCGACCCTGCCGAAATGTTCGTAAACCGGCAGTCTGAAAGGAGTTAAGCATGGCAAACTATACAAGCATGATTAAGGGCACCATCAAGGCCATTGGCAACAAGGCAAAGGCCATTGCCGAAACCGATGCCGTCAGGGAAGTCTATGACAGAAGCACCACCACCGCAAGATGCTATGCCAACATTGCAAAGCTCAGCGTTCTTATTAACGGTGAGCTTGAGGATCAGCAGAAGGTTTTCAACGAAATCGGACGTCTGTATTACGAGCTTAACCGGGGCGAAGCTCCGGAGCAGTTTGAGGAGCTTTTCGCAAAGGTCAGCGAGATGGACGAAAAAATAGAGTCTCTCCGTGCGGAGCTTGCGGCGGCAAAGGCAGCCGTTGAAGCCGCACGCTCAGGCTCTTCGGCCAATACCGATACGGAATAATCACAGAACAGCAAATAAAAAAGACGGACTTGCAGTCCGTCTTTTTTATTTTATGAACATCATATTCAGGTCACATGCCGCGCTGATGCCCGGAACAGTTCCCTCAAAGGAATACTGCCACAGCTCATGTGCGTAGTAGCAGAAGGGGTAATCGCCGATGCTTGCGCACCAGAAGGTGTAATCTGTGAGTCTGGCAAGGGTATAGCCGTAGTAGGCTGTGTCAAGGTTAAAGTAAACTCCCCCATCGAAGCCCTCGTCCTCAACCGTTTCGCAGAAGGCCTCGGCGCACTGCGTCATGGTTTCGCCATCAAGGTCGTTGGCCCTTCCGCCGTCAATACGTTCCCAGTCGAAAAATACGGGAAGCTCAACATCTTCGCGTCCCAGCAGTTCAACCGTGAATTGCGCTTCTTCTATTGCTTCCTCCACGGTTCTTGCCTGGGAGAAGAAGTAAACGCCCACCTTCAGTCCCGCGTCATGAGCGCCCTGAAGATTTTGCCGGAATAGCTCGTCCTCGTAGAGCTCGCCTCCTTCCCCGTACGAGCGGCCGCCTGCACGGATAATCGCGAATTTTATGCCGCTGTCGGCAACCTGCTGCCAGTCGATTTCGCCCTGATACATGGAAACGTCAACGCCGCGGACAGCTGATGAGAATTTTCCGCCGCAGTAGACCTTGTTTCCATCGGGGTCAACAATAAAATCGTCGGCTGCAATCGAGTTCACGGGAACATTTTCCTCGGGATAAATCCACAGATTGTCCGCGCCGTTGAACACCTCGACCATGCCCTTTTCGGTTTCGGTCATTGGAGGTTCAGGCTCAATATAGGCGCAGCCCGAAATCAGAAGCGCCGCACAGAGTATTATTATAATTGTATGCAGAAGCTTAGTTTTCATATTATCTGCCTCCGCAGATATTGTAGCATATTGTCGCGGCAAAGTAAACGGTTCAGTTCTCCAGCATAACGGCGAAATTTCTTCCTCCGTATTTAAGGCATCGCTCAAGGCGCGCTTTCGCTCTTGCAAGGGTACGGCTCACCGTGGAAACATTAAGGTTCAGCTCACGGGCGATATAATGCATGGGCATCTGACGGATATAGTACATTTCCACAAGCTGACGCTGCCGCGGCGTAAGGCTTTCCTCCACAGCGCAGCGCACAAGCTCCGACGTGCTTCCCAGATTTTCCGATGCAAGCCTGAGGAAGCTCCTCAGCACCTGATACTCTTCTTCCCTGCCGATTGTCATCATAAGCTTCATCTCCGTAGTAGTTTTTCAGATAGCTTGAGGTTGCCATGGCCTCCCTGCCCATAGTTTCAAGTATGTAAATTCTGCGGCGCAGACGCAGGCGCTCCATTTCGCAAAGCTCGGGAGATTGGAGCAAAGGTCTGAGCTTGTCCGCACGGGTCTTGCAGGCAAGGCCGCTTTCTCTGTATTCAAGCGATAATTCATTAAGAGTCATGTAAAAAACCTCCCTAGAAAAATTTTTACTCAATTTATTTTTTGGGTGTTGACAAACGGAATATGGTTTGCTATTATATTCAAGCCGGTATTGTGCTGGTTTAGCTCAGTTGGTAGAGCAGCTGATTTGTAATCAGCAGGTCGGGGGTTCGAGTCCGTCAACCAGCTCCACTAACGGCATAATTTAATATGGGGGAATTCCCGAGTGGCCAAAGGGGACAGACTGTAAATCTGCTGGCAGTGCCTTCGATGGTTCGGATCCATCTTCCCCCACCAAATCTCCACGATGTTTTTGATAGAACATGGTGGAGATTTTTTATATTCTTTTGCGTGTTCTTTTACGACTTTTCTCTCCTTTTCTGAACATTTTCAACTAATTCAAGTTTTGTGGCTTTTTGCTTTCGTGAAACAGCGCACGGTGCTGCAAAAGCTATCGTTAAAATTATGGGTTATCGTTAAATTTATGGGGGCTATCGTTAAAATATTGTAGCACCAGCTAAAAAAGCATGATATAATTAGAAAAAAAGCAAACATGGATGGACAAATACTATGAAGTTTGAGTTGAATGACTATCATTACAAATGTACTGATGAAGAACTCTTATCTGATATTGTTAGAGTTGCCCAGTTACTTGATGCAGATTACATCACAAGGGATCAGTATAAGGAGTACGGAAAATTTCATTATACCACTATACAAAGCCACTTTGGCGGTTGGAGTAATGCGCTGTTAGCTGCAGGGCTTGATGTAAAAAACAAGAAATCGAAGCATAGGTATAACAACGTATCTTCTGGTGAATTGTTAGCAGATCTAAAAAGAGTTGCAATGTTACTTAACTCCAATAGTATTTTGTCTACAGACTATGAACAACATGGTAAGTATAGCGTCAGCACTTTTAGGTATTTCTTCGGTAGTTGGGATAATGCTTTAGTTGCTGCAGGTTTAGAAAGCACAGGATTTCATCGTAACATTTCCGAAATTGATTTATTTAACAATATTGAAGAAATGTGGATAAAACTTGGTCGTCAGCCAAAAGCCTCTGATTTTACACAAGGTCACTCAAAGTACGGAATCAAACCATACTTTACGCATTTTGGTTCATGGCGTGGTGCGCTAACAGCTTTCGTTGCATATATGAACGGGGAATCAACATCTAATTGCGAGGAAACACCAAGCGTTGCTATTCCTTTGCCCATTCGTGAAAAAGCTAAAGTAGAAACTATCAACTCACATAAAACTCAAAGAGACATTGGTCTTAAGTTAAGGTTTCTGGTAATGAAGCGTGACAACTTCAAATGTTGTATGTGCGGCGCTTCACCCGCAAAAGACCCTGCTGTAGTATTGCATATCGACCATATCGTTCCATGGGCAAAAGGCGGCGAGACAACTTATGACAATTTGCAAACTCTGTGCAGTGATTGTAATTTAGGAAAAAGCGATTTGCTTTTGGATGAAAATACCTAACTGCAACGCTCACCCTCAAAAGTGCAACGCGCAAGGACAACTGCAACGCTTTTTCTGCCGAACTGCAACGCGAAAGATTTTCTATCAATATCTGCGTTCCTTTTCAAATAAGTTGCCTGATTTGTCTACCAGATAAATCAGGCGATTTTTTATTGTGTGTCAATGTGCATCGTGTTATAATGCAAACGAGCAAATGCTGCCTCGAACACAGCGCAATCACGCAGGAAATGCACGACAAGAGTCTGCACGACCTGACCGTGAAGATGGGATACGGAAAAGAGTAGCCATTTGCATAACTGCATCGTATATAAAAATGGAAACACCAAAGGAGGTAAATGCTATGAAAACGAAAGAAGAGCTGAGAGCGATCAAAGAAGAATATGAAACCCTGAACAAGAAGCTTGCAGAGCTGACCGAGGATGAACTGGCTCAGGTCAACGGTGGCGGCGTTGACTGGCAGCATTTTTCTGACAAATTCCTTGACGCATTTGTTTCCGGTAAGATACAGCCTACGGCAGCCAATAAAGAGCTGGTCGAAGCCATTAAAGCAAAGGATTGGATGAGTGTGGCAATAAAGGCAACTCCTTTGGCGGCAACGGATCCGGTTATTGCTATGATTTTTTATGAATGCAGGACCTGAGCTTGTCGGAATATTTGCAAAGCGTGTTATTAGGCGCTTTCCACGGCATAAGTAGAGATTTCCTGCTTTCGTGAAATTAATTGCCATTTACACGACTGCATCGTATATAAAGATGCAAACAGACGAAAGGAGAAATCACCATGAAAACGAAAGAAGAACTGAGTGCGCTCAAAGAAGAATACATAAATATGAGCAAAAGACTCGCAGAGCTGACCGAGGAAGAACTGTATGA
>JAZRVW010000049.1:0-3117 GCA_045599385.1 Oscillospiraceae bacterium
TGAAGAAGGAAATAGAGCGCCGCAGAACGTTTGCGATTATCTCTCACCCTGACGCAGGTAAAACAACTCTTACCGAAAAGCTGCTGCTTTACGGCGGAGCGATACAGCTTGCGGGCTCCGTAAAGGGCAAGGCCACGGCACGTCATGCGGTGTCCGACTGGATGGAGCTTGAAAAGCAGCGCGGTATTTCCATAAGCTCCTCCGTCATGCAGTTTGAGTATGACGGCTACTGCATTAATATTCTCGATACCCCCGGACATCAGGATTTCTCCGAGGACACCTACCGCACCCTTATGGCTGCCGACAGCGCCGTCATGGTAATTGACGCGGCAAAGGGCATCGAGCCGCAGACAAGAAAGCTTTTCAAAATCTGCGCTATGCGAAACATTCCTATCTTTACCTTTATCAATAAGCTTGACCGTGAGGCACGCAGTCCCTATGACCTCATGGAAGAGCTTGAAAACGAGTTCGGCATCGGCACCTATCCGATGAACTGGCCCATAGGCTGCGGTATTGACTTCAAGGGCGTGTATGACCGCGAGAAGCGTGAAATACTTGCGTTTACAGAGCTTCACAGAGGTCAGAACAAGATAAAGGCAATTGAATGCAGCCTTGAGGATACCGAAACCCTTGATGAGCTCATCGGCTCACGTCTGCGCCAAACTCTCTGCGACGATGTTGAGCTTCTTGACGGAGCGGGTTATGAGTTTGACCTTGACCTTGTACGAAACGGCAAGCTCAGTCCCGTGTTCTTCGGATCTGCGCTGAACAACTTCGGAATTGAGCCCTTCCTCAAGAGCTTCCTCGAAATGACAATGCCGCCTCTGCCAAGAATTGCGGGCGACGATTACATTGACCCCTATGAAGACAAGTTCTCTGCCTTCGTTTTCAAGATTCAGGCAAACATGAACAAGGCCCACCGCGACAGAATCGCATTTATGCGTATCTGCTCAGGCAAGTTTGAGCGCGATAAGGAATACTTTCACGTTCAGGGCGAAAAGCCCATACGCCTTGCCCAGCCCCAGCAGCTTATGGCACAGGAGCGAGCAATCATCAATGAAGCATACGCGGGCGATATCATCGGTGTATTTGACCCGGGTATTTTCACGATAGGCGATACCATCTGCGAAAAGAGCAAAAAGATTGAGTTCGAGGGAATTCCCACCTTTGCACCCGAGCATTTTGCCGCCGTTGAGCGTACCGACACCATGAAGCGCAAGCAGTTTGAAAAGGGCATCATGCAGATTGCCCAGGAGGGTGCTATTCAGATTTTCCACGAGCCCTTTACGGGTGTTGAGGAAGTCATCGTCGGTGTTGTTGGTGTTCTTCAGTTTGAAGTGCTGGAGTACCGCCTCAAGAGCGAATACGGCGTTGACGTGCGCCGCCGCAGTATGCCTTACGAGGTCGTGCGCTGGATAGACAACGAGGGGATAAATCCACGTGACCTGAATCTCACCAGCGATACCAAGTGGGTGCAGGATTTCCGCGGAAATAATCTGCTCCTATTTACTTCCGACTGGTGCGTAAATTGGGCATTGCAGAAAAATCCCGACCTGCGCCTGAGAGAATTTAACAGGGAATAATCAAAAGGGGAGCGTATTGCGCTCCTCTTCGTTTACAAAAAAGCCTTTAATTTTATTTGAAAATGTGCTAATATATATATAATGAAAAGAGGTGAGCGAAATGCCGAAGCAGACAGGCACAAAGCAGATAGCAGCCAACCGCAAAGCCTTTCATGAATATTTCGTGCTTGAAAGGTACGAAGCAGGCATTGAGCTTGCCGGAACAGAGGTCAAGAGCCTCCGTGCAGGAACGGTCAATATGAAAGACAGCTACTGCACCATAAAAAACGGTGAAATATTTGTCCGCGCCCTGCATATAAGCCCATACGAAAAGGGCAATATTTTTAATAAGGACCCCGTGCGCCCCCGCAGACTTCTTATGCACAAGCGTGAGATTTTGAAGCTCAATGCCCGCGTGATGCAGGACGGTGTTGCGCTCATACCGCTGTCGCTGTATTTCAAGGACAGCAGGGTAAAGGTCGAACTCGGTCTCTGCAAGGGCAAAAAGCTCTATGACAAGCGCAATGACGATGCAAAAAAAGAGGCGCTGCGTGACATGGAACGCGGCATGAAGGAAAGATATTAATTTTTAAGGAGATATACAAATGAGCAATCCTGTTGTTACCATCGAAATGGAAAACGGCGATATCATCAAGGCCGAGCTTTATCCCGAAATCGCCCCCAATACCGTCAACAACTTCATTTCCCTCGTAAAGAGCAAGTATTATGACGGCGTTATTTTCCACCGCGTAATCCGCGGCTTTATGATCCAGGGCGGCGACCCCGACGGCACCGGCATGGGTGGCCCCGGATACTGCATCAAGGGCGAGTTCACCATGAACGGCTTCAAGAACGACCTTAAGCATGACCGCGGTGTTCTTTCCATGGCACGCACCATGGCACCCAACTCCGCAGGCAGCCAGTTCTTCATCATGCACGAGAAATCTCCCCACCTTGACGGACAGTATGCCGCTTTCGGCAAGGTCATTGAGGGCATTGAGGTTGTTGACAAGATTGCAAAGTGCATGACCGGACGCAACGACAGACCCATTCACCGCCAGGCAATGAAGAAGGTCACCGTTGACACCTTCGGCGTTGATTATCCCGAACCTGTAAAGGCATAAAACAAGATAATAATGATGAATAGTGAATTCATTTCACTATTCATCATGTTACGTCTTCACGCTTCGCTACTATACGGGGATGTACCGGTTTCGACGGGGGTGTGGAGGCAGAAATAGCGGGCAGATGCGCCTGACATCTTTAAAACGGGCACCTTATAAATTAAAGAACAACAACGAAACTGTTCTTCTCGCTGCTTAATTAGCGAGCGTCCTGCCGGAGAGGACCACGGCTCCGGTTTGGGCGTCGATTAGTGGTGAACATGAGTGCGCAAAGCTTTGAGCGCACCATGCATAATGAAGCTACCGAATCCGTGAGCATGACGGCTTGCGCGCGGGTGAGGGAATGCAAATAACCGTCTGCGCCCGGAGAAGTTTCTGTTAAAGTGCTTTCGGACGGGGGTTCAACTCCCCCCATCTCCACCATAATTGAT
>JAZRVW010000050.1:0-28390 GCA_045599385.1 Oscillospiraceae bacterium
TCCCTGCGTTTAAGGTCGAAGATTTTTCAGCTTTCATCGTGCTTGTAGGCAAGGCTTTGCGATTGAGGAATACTGTCGTATTGTGATTGAGCAAAACGCAGCATACGGGCGCGGTGGAAACTGAAAAACGTGTTCGTATGGCGCCCCTATGCTTACCTCCATTGGTTCTTTCGCTTATATATACGAAGGATTTGCGGATATGGCTAGTATTATAAGCTATTATAATTAATGCTGCCGTTATTTGCAATATCCACATATTTATTGAAGATTATCATCTTAAAATTGCAGACGGCGGTCAGTTATGATATACTTTATTCGACTTTATTACACGGGGTGGTTTTATGAAGAGCAAAAAACTGACGGTGTGGGAAGCTGCCTGCATTATTACCGGCTACGGAATTGGCGGCGGTGTTCTTGCCATGCCGTATATTGCGCAAAAAAACGGAATTTTCATGTCGCTTGTCATTCTGCTCATTGCCTTTGCTGCAAGCTGGCTTTTGCACATGATGATTGCGGAAACCACACAGAAGTGCGGCAGTGATGTGCAGATAGTCGGTGTGTTTTCGCGCTTTCTTTTCCGCGGCAAATATAAAAATGTGCTGACGGTTTCATTCTTCGTTCTTATGGCGTTTGTGCTTATCACAAATCTGACGGCGTACATTGCCGGCTCGGCGGAGGTGCTTGCGGGATTTCTGCCGTTCTCCCCGTTTGTGAGCAAGCTTGTTTTCTACATAGTTGCCGCCTCGGTCGTACTCTTCGGACTGAAGGCTGTGGGTATTTCGGAAAAATTTGCCGTGGGAGTAATTTTCCTGCTTATAGGCACGCTTGCAGTAGCCTCATTCTTCGCCCCTGCCCACAAGCTGCCCATGCAGGCAGGAGCACTCGGGGACGCAGTTTCCTTCTTCGCCATGGCAATGCTGTCCTTCGCGGCGTTCTTCAGCATTCCTCAGGCTGTCGAAGGTCTGGAAGGGGATATGAAAAAAGTCCGCAAGGCTGTTTTCCTGGGACTTGGCAATAACCTTATTCTGATTCTCGTCATTACATTCTGCACCCTGCTTTCCTCGAAGGAGGTTACTGAGGTGGCAATGACAGGCTGGAGCGCGGGCATCGGAACCTGGGCGCAGATTATCGGCGGCATTTTCACGGCGCTTGCGATGCTGACAACTTACTGGAGCATATCCCTTGCGCTTTCCGGAATTATAGAGGAGCAGCTGCACTGGAAGTCACAGCTGTGCTGGCTGGTTGCCACCTTGCCTTCGCTTCTCATTTCGCTGCTGAACGTCGGCGGCTTTATAGATTTTCTGGAGCTGGCAGGCGGCGCAATAGCAATTATCGTGGCGGTTATGGTTATTCCCACATACCGCAACTCACGCAATGAAATTCCGGGCAGCACCCTGGGGGTTCTGGGCAGTACACCGTTCCAGATTCTCACTGTTATAGCATACTTGCTCATGGCAATAGGAAGTGTTATCTGATGAAAAGAATTCTATATAAAAATGCCGTAATTCACACCATGGAAAGCGAGACCGCCACGGCTTCGTCCATGCTTGTGGAAAACGGTTATATAAGCGCTCTGAATGTTGAGGCTGCGCAGGGAGCGGAAATTGTTGACCTTAAGGGTCAGCATGTTTATCCGTGTATGATTGACGGCCACACCCATCTGCTGTCAACCGTGGTGCTTGCGGGCAACGGCTTTGAAATATGCAGTATTGAAAACGGTGCGGTTACGCCGGACACCATGGACGGCATTGAAAAAAAGCTCCGCGCCTTCGCGGAGGGGAAAGGCAAAAACGCAATACTTGTTGCGAACAATTATATCCTGACAGCCATGAAAGAGGGCCGTCTTCCGACGCGTTGGGAGCTTGACGAATGGTGCGGAAACCGTCCCGTAATTATCTACACAATCGACGGACACGCAAGCGCGCTTTCCTCAAAAATGCTCAAAAAGCTTGGCATTGACGACGAAAAGCACGACGGCATTCTTATGGGCGAGGCTCATGAGCGCAGTCAGGGCAGGCTTACGGATATTATCGCCGGCTCCGTAACTCCCGCAATTCTGGCAAAGGGCTGCGCCAACTTCCAGAACACCTGCGCAGGCTTCGGTCTTTCAACCGTGTGCGGACTGGAGGGCAACGGGGACTCAAAAAAGGACCCCACAACAAAGCTGATTGTAATGCTTGCAAAGCATTTTGATGTGGATATTCGCTTCTATTTTCAGTACATGGATATTGAAAAAGCGATGCCGCTCACACGCTTCCAGAAGCAGCGCCGCATAGGCGGCTGCGGTGACTGGGAGATGGACGGCGCATCAGGCGCCCACTCTGCCGCGTTTTCCCTGCCTTACAGAGACACGGGAAAAACAGCACCCTGTTATTACAGCCAGGACTTCGTAGATAAGCAGGTGCTTGAAGCAGACAGGAGAGGCTTCCAGATTGCCTGCCACGCTATAGGCGATATGGCAATCGACCGCATTGTTCAGGCGCTGGAAAAGACTTCAGGCAAAATTCGTCACCGCATTGAGCACTGCGAGTTTGCAAGCGACGAAGCAATCGAAACCATTGCAAAAAACGGCTGGGCTGTTATGGCGCAGCCGGGTTACTCATGGATAGATAAGCGCTTCCTGCACACATACGAGCAGTTCCTGCCCGACGAAATGATTGCACGGCTTAAGTTTAAAACCTTTATCGATAAAGGGGTGCTTATCTGCGGCTCCACCGACTCGCCTGTGCAAAGTCTGGACCCCTGGCAGCAGATGCTGGGCATGACGCAGTTCTATAACGAGAAAGAATCAATTTCGCCTTACGAGGCCTTCAAGTGCTACACAGTAAATCCGGCGAAGGCCATTCTCGAGGACAATGAGCGCGGACAGCTCCTTCCCGGTATGAGAGCGGATTTCTTTACGGGAGACAGAAATATCTTTGTCCTCAGTCCCGAAGAGCTTGCCGACTTCCGCCCGAATAAAACATATTACCTGGGCAGTGAAGTGCGGCAGCACAAGGCTACTGTGCTCTCGCTTGTGAAAATGCTCCTGAGTAAAAGCAAAAAGGTTTAAACTATGCGGAAAGCTCCGAATCGTTTGATTCGGAGCTTTTTCGATTTCTGTAAATTAAATGCCAATGCTTCTTATTCAACCTGTGCTGCATAAAACACATTGCCCATATCAGCTCATCTTCTCAATCAGTTTTAAAATCTCTCCGTAAAACCGTTCATTGCTTTTCCCTTCGGTATGCGTCGTATATCCACTGCGCATCACTCACCATGGCAATGCTCTCTGCGTGCCGCAGATGCTTCGTATCGAGGTCGTGAAGCCTTACTCTGTCGAGATTATCCGAATCCTTGAGGCACTTTGCGATGCGGTAGTATCTGTCCATGCTGCGCACTTCAAGCCCGTAGCGATGCGCCACATTGTCGATTTCCTTATCGCTCATGGAGTGGAGGGTGATTGCCGCCTGCATGATTTTGAAGTCCTCCGCACTGTAGCCTCTGAATTTGGGCTTCATGGTGGGGGACATGAGCTTTTTTGCGGCAACATTGCCGTGCTCGGTGTCGCGGAAGTCGTTGCTCCTGCCGATGTCGTGGTAGGAGCAGCACAGAAGCAGCATTCTGCACTCGTGCGCGGACAGCTCAAGCGCCTGGGAGATAAACGCGCCGAGAAGCATTGTGCGCTCAATGTGACCGCTGCCGTGAATGCAGCTTTGATACAGCACCGAGGTGTCCAGCGTTTTATACGCCCCAAGCAGAAGCGCCCCGTATTCAGATTTGATAAGTCTTTCGATGCGCGCGTTTTCCTTCGCCCACGCGTCAAGCTTATTTATAACAATCAGTTCGTTTCTCATGTGAACAATCTCACCTTCGGATTATATTTCGTCTCGGAGCGCGGCTGCAAATTCGTCATAGGAATCGTCATCATCGAAATCCCAATCATCGTCGCTTTGGCTTTCTTCCTCTTCTTCCTTCATCATCTCGTTGAACAGCATGAACTCAAGGAACTGTTCTCCCGCGTCAAGCTTTCAGCTTTCCCACAAGGGACATCAGCGCCTTACCGCGATGGCTTATGCGGTTTTTCTCTTCGGGAGAAATTTCCGCCGAGGTGCAGCCGTATTCGGGAAGGTAAAACAGCGGGTCGTAGCCGAAGCCGTTTTCGCCTCTCTCGTCATAGGCTATCTCTCCGAAGAAATAGTCCTCGGCGGTGACTGTCTTCCCGTCGGGATAAGCGAGAACGATGGCGCAGGTGTAGTGGGCTTTGCGGTTTTCCACGCCCTGCATTTTTTGGAGGAGCAGACGGTTGTTAGCCGCGTCGTCGCCGTGGTGTCCGCAGAATCTTGCGGAGAAAACTCCCGGTGCGCCGTCAAGGGCGTCCACGCATATTCCGCTGTCGTCGGCAATGGCACAGCAGCCCGAAAGCTCCGCAA
This sequence comes from Oscillospiraceae bacterium, assembly GCA_045599385.1. Classification (GTDB taxonomy): domain Bacteria; phylum Bacillota; class Clostridia; order Oscillospirales; family Oscillospiraceae; genus F23-B02. Next base: position 4,413 of record JAZRVW010000050.1, read on the forward strand.
TCTCACGCGCCTTCTTCATGGCGTTTTCCATGAAGGTGGTGCCGTCCTCAACGGTCTCGTGCTCGATGCCCGCCTCACGCATGGATACTATTTCATCGAAAAAGGGTGAGAGTATGGCCTTCATTTCCACAAGCTTGTGCTTGTTGTTAGATGCGATTATAAGTTTCATAACATTAGAACAGACCGGAGATAACGCCGTTTTCGTCAACGTCTATCTTTTCCGCTGCGGGAACCTTGGGCAGACCGGGCATGGTCATAATGTCGCCCGTGAGAGCCACGATGAAGCCCGCGCCTGCGGAAACCTTCACGTTCTTGATGGTGACGGTGAAATCCTCCGGTGCGCCGAGCTTTGCGGGGTCATCGGAGAAGCTGTACTGTGTCTTGGCAACGCATACGGGAAGCTTGCCGAAGCCCAGCTCGGTGAGCTGCTTTATCTGCTTTGCGGCAGCGGGGAGAATGGCAATGTCCTTGCCGCCGTAGATACGCTGTGTCAGGGCAAGAAGCTTTTCCTCTATGCTCATGTCAAGCTCGTAGCTGAAGCGGAAATCGCCCTTTTCCTCCTCGCAAAGACGCACGACTTCTCTTGCCAGAGCCTCGCCGCCCTTGCCGCCCTCTGCCCATACGGTCGAGAGCACAACGTTGACGCCCAGCTCTTTGCACTTTGCGATGATGAAATCAATCTCCGCGTCGGTATCCGTGGGGAAACGGTTTACGGCAACGACACAGGGCAGACCGTAAACATTCTTTATGTTGGAAACATGGCGGAGCAGATTGGGAATGCCCTTTTCCAGCGCCGCAAGGTCCTCGCTTGCAAGCTCGGTTTTTGCAAGTCCGCCGTGCATTTTGAGGGCGCGCACGGTGGCAACGATGACAACCGCGTCGGGAGTAAGCCCTGCCATACGGCACTTGATGTCGAGGAATTTTTCTGCACCGAGGTCTGCGCCGAAGCCTGCCTCAGTGACGGTGTAGTCGCCCATTTTAAGCGCCATTTTGGTTGCCATTACGCTGTTGCAGCCGTGGGCAATGTTGGCGAAGGGACCGCCGTGAACAAAGGCGGGGGTGCCCTCAAGAGTCTGAACAAGATTGGGCTTGAGCGCGTCCTTCAGCAGAGCCGCCATTGCACCCACGGCCTTGAGGGCGCCTGCGGTGACGGGCTTGTCATCGAAGGTGTAGCCCACGATGATGCGGGAAAGGCGCTCCTTCAGGTCGGTTATGGAGCTTGCAAGGCACAGAATTGCCATGATTTCGCTGGCGACGGTGATGTCGAAGCCGTCCTCACGGGGAGTGCCGTTGGGCTTGCCGCCCAGACCGTCCACAACGAAGCGGAGCTGACGGTCATTCATGTCAACGCAGCGCTTCCACGTAATTTTGCGAACGTCGATGCCCAGAGCGTTACCCTGCTGAATGTGATTGTCCAGCATGGCGGCAAGAAGATTGTTTGCAGCGCCGATAGCGTGGAAGTCGCCCGTGAAGTGCAGGTTAATATCCTCCATGGGAACTACCTGGGCATAGCCGCCGCCTGCGGCACCGCCCTTGATGCCGAACACGGGACCCAGAGAGGGCTCGCGCAGGGCAACGGTTACGTCCTTGCCGATGCGCTTCAGTCCGTCGGCAAGGCCGATGGTTGTGGTGGTCTTGCCCTCGCCTGCGGGAGTGGGAGTAATGGCGGTGACCAGCACCAGCTTGCCGTTTTCACGGTTTTCCTTCAGCAGACCGAGGTCTATCTTTGCCTTGTATCTGCCGTACTGCTCAAGATATTCCTCGCTGATTTTTGCCTTCTTTGCAATTTCGGTTACGGGAAGCATTTTGCACTGCTGGGCGATTTCAATGTCGGAAAGATATGCCATAGTATTTCTCCTCACTTAAAGTATTTTACGGCGGAAACAAACATCTTCATGTCGTAATTGCCGGGAACGTTTTTGTAAAGGTCGCTGCCGATGCGCTCCGCGTGACCCATCTTGCCGAAAACTCTGCCGTCGGGAGATGTCATGCCCTCAATGGCAAGCATGGAGTTGTTGGGATTGAACTGAACCTCATCGGTGGCGCGTCCGGCAGCATCAACGTACTGGGTTGCCACCTGACCCTTGAGCGCAAACTCGCGGAGAAGCTTTTCTTCGGCAAGAAGTCTGCCTTCGCCGTGGGAAATGGGCACGCTGTAGATGTCGCCGACTTTTGTTTCCGCAAGCCAGGGTGACATGTTGGAGGCAACGCGGACGCGGACAATCTTGGACTGGTGGCGCGCAATGGTGTTGAAGGAAAGCGTGGGGCAGCTTTCGTCGGTGTCAATGATTTTTCCGTAGGGCACAAGACCCAGCTTTATAAGAGCCTGGTAGACGTTGCAGATGCCGCACATGAGACCGTCTCGCTTTTCAAGCAGGTTCGTGACCTCTTCCCTGATTGCGCCGCTTCGGAAGAAAGCGGTGATGAATTTGCCGCTGCCGTCGGGCTCGTCGCCGCCGGAAAAACCGCCGGGAATGAATACCATCTGGCTTTCCCTGAGGCTCTTTGCGAAGTCGTCAACGCTGCGGGAAATTGCGTCGGCGGAGAGATTGCGGATAACCATGATTTCGGGCTCGGCGCCTGCATCGCGTACTGCCTTTGCCGAGTCATATTCGCAGTTGGTGCCGGGGAAAACGGGGATAAGAACCCGGGGCTTTGCGACCTTGATTGCAGGGGTCTTTCTTCCCGTGGAAACGTGGGAGAAGGTCTCGATTTTTTTGCTCTCTGCGGGAATGTTACAGGGGTAAACGCTCTCCAGCTTGTCCTCATAAGCGGAGACGAGCTTACTCATGGAAACGCTTGCGTCTCCGCGGCAGATTGCGCCGCATTCGCAGGTTTCGCCCAGAAGTGTGCCGACCTCGGTGTCGTCGGAAAGCTCCAGCACGAAGGCGCCGTAGCTGTAGCCGAAGATGTCCGCCATGGATACGGCTTCATTATACCTGAAGCCGAGGCCGTTTCCAAGACACATTTTGAGCACTGCCTCCGCAACACCTCCGTAGCCGGGAGTGTAGGCGGCAAGCACCTTGCCCTGACGCATTAGGTCGGTGACGGTACTGAAGTTTGCCTTGAGGCTTTCCGCCGTGGGCAGAGAATTTTCGTCGTATTCGGGCTTCAGAAGAACTACCCTGCTGCCCGCTTTTTTGAACTCGTTGGAGATTATATTGCCTGTTTTGTCGGTGGTAACGGCAAAGGAGATAAGGGTGGGAGGCACGCCGATGTTTTCAAAGCTGCCGCTCATGGAGCCCTTGCCGCCGATGGAGCCGATGCCCAGCTCCATCTGTGCCTTGAAGGCGCCAAGAAGTGCCGCCATGGGCTTGCCCCAGCGCAGAGGCTCCTTGTTCAGACGCTCGAAATATTCCTGAAAGCTGAGGTAAACGTCCTTAAACTCTGCGCCCGTGGCAACGAGCTTGCAGACGCTTTCCACAACAGCGATATATGCGCTGTGATAGGGGCTCTTCTCGGAAATGCAGGGGTTAAAGCCCCATGCCATGAGGGAGCAGTCGTCGGTGTGAGCCTTTTCAAGAGAGATTTTCTGCACCATGCTCTGAATGGGAGTGCGCTGATTTTTGCCGCCGAAGGGCATGAGCACTGTGCCCGCGCCGATGGTGGAGTCAAAGCGCTCGGAAAGGCCGCGCTTGGAGCAGACGTTGAGGTCACCGGCAAGCTCGGTGTAGCCGCACTCGAAGCATGATGGAATTTCCTTTTCGAAGCCTTCGGATTTTTTAATCACAACGTCAACGTGCTTTTCCGCGCCGTTGGTGTTTAAGAATTCGCGGCTGATGTCCGCAATTTTTTTGCCCTTCCAGCGCATGACAAGACGGGGCTCCGCGGTGACCTTTGCCAGCACGGTGGCCTCGAGGTTTTCGCTTTCGGCAAGCTCCATGAAGCGCTGAGCGTCTGCGGGCTTTACAACAACAGCCATACGTTCCTGCGACTCGCTGATGGCAAGCTCCGTGCCGTCAAGACCCTCGTACTTTTTGGGCACAACGTCAAGATTTATGTCAAGACCGTCGGCAAGCTCGCCAACGGCGACGGAAACGCCGCCTGCGCCGAAGTCGTTGCAGCGGATAATCATTTTGCTTGCCTCGGCGTTGCGGAACAGACGCTGAAGCTTGCGCTCCTCGGGGGCATTGCCCTTCTGAACCTCAGCGCCGCAGGTTTCAAGAGACTCGGTGGTGTGGGCTTTCGACGAGCCCGTTGCGCCGCCGCAGCCGTCACGTCCCGTTCTGCCGCCGAGGAGGATTACGATATCGCCCTCCTGCGGACACTCCCTGCGCACGTTTTCCGCAGGAGCGGCTGCGATGACAGCACCCACCTCCATGCGCTTTGCCACATAGCCGGGGTGGTAGAGCTCATCGACTATGCCCGTGGCGAGACCTATCTGATTGCCGTAGGAGGCGTAGCCCGCGGCAGCGGTGGTGACGATTTTTCTCTGCGGCAGCTTGCCTTTCAGAGTTTCGCTGACGGGGCTCAGAGGGTCTGCCGCGCCTGTAAGGCGCATTGCACCGTAAACATAGCTTCTGCCTGAAAGAGGGTCGCGGATTGCGCCGCCTATGCAGGTGGCGGCACCGCCGAAGGGCTCAATCTCCGTGGGGTGATTGTGGGTTTCGTTCTTGAAAAGCAGAAGCCACGGCTCGTTAACGCCGTCAACGGAAACGTTTATCTTAACCGTGCAGGCGTTAATCTCCTCGGACTCGTCCAGCTTGTCAAGCTTTCCCGCTTTCTTGAGATATCTTACCGCCAGCGTTGCCAAATCCATGAGATTCACGGGCTTGGTGCGGTTAAGCTCTTTTCTGGTTTCGAGATACTGCTCGTAGGTTTTCTGAATGGCCTCATCTTCAAAGCTGACATTGTCGATGGTGGTCATAAAGGTGGTATGTCTGCAATGGTCTGACCAGTAGGTGTCGATCATGCGGATTTCGGTTATGGTGGGCTCGCGGTTTTCGCTTCTGAAATACTGCTGGCAGAAGCTTAAATCGTCAAAGTCCATGGCAAGACCGTACTTTGAAACGAAGGAATTGAGCTCCTCCGCGCCCATGGCATTGAAGCCCGTGAGAGTTTCCACCGTTGTGGGAATTTCATACTCGGTTTTCAGGGTTTCGGGCATGCCGAGGCTTGCCTCGCGAGCTTCAACGGGGTTGATGACGTATTTCTTAATCTCGGCACTTTCCGCCTCGGAAAGTGCTCCGCCGAGAACGTAAATCTTTGCGGTGCGCACGTCGGGACGCTCGCCGCGGGAGATTATCTGAATGCACTGGGCGGCGGAATCTGCCCGCTGGTCAAACTGACCCGGCAGATACTCAACGGCGAAGACGGTGCCCTCGGCATTCAGTTCATCGCTGACGATATCAACCTGAGGCTCGGAGAAAACGGTTTTCTTTGCGTACTCAAAAAGCTCGGGGTCGATGTTATCAACGTCGTAGCGGTTTATTATCCGCACGTCCTCAAGGTCGGTGATGCCCAGAAGGTTTTTCGCATCGGCAAGAAGGCTCTTTGCCTCAGAGGCAAGCTCTTTTTTCTTTTCAACAAAAACTCTGTAAACCATCACTTTACCTCCCCGTAGGCTTTCATTGCGCGCTCTCCGATGTCATGGCGCCAGAATGCGTTGTCGAAGTGGATTTTCGAAACCTTCGCATAGGCGCATTCGATAGCTTCGGGCAGAGTTTCGCACACAGCGGTGACTCCAAGAACGCGTCCGCCGTTTGTGAGAAGTCTGTCCCCGTCGAGCCTTGCGCCCGCAACGTAAACGGAGTCTGAAATGTCCTCGGGAATTGTCATTTCAAAGCCCTTTTCGTACTTAACGGGGTAGCCCTCTGATGCCATGACGACGCAGCAGGCGTTCTTATCGGAAAACTTAACCTCGGTGTCCTTCAGAGTGCCGTTTGTGACGGCCTGCATTACGGTGAGCAGGTCGCTTTCCAGAAGCGGCAGAACAACCTGGGTTTCGGGGTCGCCGAAGCGGCAGTTGTACTCAATGACCTTGGGGCCTTTGGGAGTGAGCATGAGGCCGAAATACAGACAGCCCTTGAAGCTTCTGCCCTCGGCGTTCATGGCGGCAATTGTGGGAAGGAAAATCTTTTCCATGCACTCCGCGGCAACCGCCTCGGTGTAATAGGGGTTTGGGGCAACGGTGCCCATGCCGCCTGTGTTGAGACCCTCGTCATTGTCAAAGGCACGCTTGTGGTCCATGGAGGAAATCATGGGTACCACGGTTTCGCCGTCGGTAAAGGACAGAACGGAGACCTCGGGACCGGTGAGGAACTCCTCGATTACGACGTTTGCGCCGCTTTCGCCGAAGGCGCCCTCCAGCATCATGGAGCGCACGGCCTGCTTTGCGTCCTCGCGGGTCTCCGCGATGATGACGCCCTTGCCCAGAGCAAGACCGTCGGCCTTGATGACCACGGGCACGGGGCAGGTGTCAACATAGGCAAGTGCTTTTTCGGCGTCGGAAAAGGTCTCGTATTCTGCCGTGGGAATGCCGTATTTCTTCATGAGGTTTTTGGAAAACACCTTGCTGCCCTCAATTATGGCGGCCTTTTTGTCAGGACCAAAGCAGGCAATACCAATCGCATTCAGCGCATCGACACAGCCTAAAACCAGAGGGTCGTCGGGAGCCACAACGGCGTAATCAACGGCGTTTTCGGCAGCGAACTTCACGATGCCGTCAATGTCCTTTGCGCCGAGGCCCACGCAGGTGGCATCGGCGGCAATGCCGCCGTTTCCGGGCAGGGCAAAAATCTCCTCGACCTGTGGATTTTCTTTAAGTTTTTTTATGATGGCGTGCTCGCGTCCGCCGCCGCCAACAACAAGAAGCTTCATAGACGAACTCCTTTGGGGATAAATCAATGGTGGAACAGTCTCATGTGGGTGAAGGCCATGACCATGCCGTATTTGTCGCAGCAGTCGATGACCAGATCGTCGCGGATTGAGCCGCCGGGCTGAGCCACGTATTTCACACCGCTGAGCTTTGCGCGCTCGATGTTGTCGAAGAACGGGAAAAATGCGTCAGAGCCGAGGGCAACACCGTCAATGGTGTCGAGGTATGCGCGCATTTCCTCGGCGGTGAAGGGTTCGGGCTGCTCGGTAAAGTATTTCTGCCAGTTGCCCTCAGCGCAAACGTCCTCTTCATTCTTGTTGATGTAGCCGTCGATAACATTGTCGCGGTCGGCACGGCCAAGCTCGGACTTGAAGGGAAGATTCAGCACCTTGTCGCTCTGACGCAGGAACCATGTGTCAGCTTTGCCGCCTGCAAGACGGGTGCAGTGAATACGGGACTGCTGACCTGCACCGACACCGATTGCCTGACCGTCGTAGGCATAGCAAACGGAGTTGGACTGGGTGTATTTCAGAGTGATGAGCGCAACAATGAGGTCGCGGCGTGCGCTCTCGGGAAGGTCTTTATTCTTGGTAACAAGCTCCTGCAGGAGCTCGTTATTAATTTTGGAGTTATTGCGTCCCTGCTCGAAGGTGATGCCGAAAACCTGCTTGTGCTCGGTGTCGTTGGGAACATAGTCGGGGTCTATCTTAACGATGTTGTAGCCGCCCTTGCGCTTGGCTTTGAGTATTTCCAATGCTTCCGGCTCATAGCCCGGGGCAATGACGCCGTCGGAAACCTCGCGCTTTATTATCTTTGCGGTGGTGACGTCGCAGACGTCGGAAAGCGCAATCCAGTCGCCGAAGGAGCACATCCTGTCGGTGCCGCGTGCTCTTGCGTAGGCGCAGGCGATGGGCGAGTCGTCAAGCCCCTCAATGTCGTCAACAAAGGCGGCCTTTTTGAGCTTGTCGGAAAGGGGCAGACCGCAGGCTGCGGAGGTGGGGCTCACGTGCTTGAAGGACGCTGCACAGGGCAGACCCGTGGCTTCCTTGAGCTCCTTAACAAGCTGCCATGAGATGAACGCGTCAAGGAAATTGATGTAACCGGGACGTCCCGAAAGTATCTCGATAGGGAGGTCGGAGCCGTCGTGCATAAATATCTTAGCGGGCTTCTGATTGGGGTTGCAGCCGTACTTGAGTTCAAATTCTTTCATATCTTTACCTCACTTGTTCTTGTTGATAAGACGGTTTTCGGCTTCGCCGGTTTCAAGGTCGATGTAACGTACGTAAAGGGAAATTTTGTTTGCTTCGTCAAGGCTTAGCCACAGCTCTTCGGCAAAGACGTCAATGCTCTGGGGAATTGCCATGCGCTCGGGCTCACCCTGGAAGGTGGGAATGGGGCTGCCGTCGGTGACGTAGGTGTGGAGGAAGTGTCCCAGACCCGCAAGGGCGTTGTAGGAAAACAGATAGCGGTTGCAGGCGCTGCCCTCGGCGTCGGCGCTCTTGAGTATGCTCATTTCGTAGCTGAAGTCGCCGTTCTCAAAGGTCAGCATACCGCTGATGCGGGGAGTGAGATTGGGTGCGTCGGGCTCAAACTCGCGGCTCTTGAGGGAGCAGTTAAAGTGCTTGCCGTCCTTGAGACCCTCGTATATGGTGTCGGTCTGGTCGCCGTTTGTGACGATGAGCTTGTTTTCAAATTCACGGATTGCGGCATAGATGATAAGGCTTGGGTCCTTGACCTTGCTTTCGTCAAAGGGCTTGGTGAAAACCGCGCCGTTTTCCTCGGCGAAAATGCGGTTGCGGCTGTTTTCGCTGCGTCCCATGATGAAATAGGCAACGGCGGCTTTTTTCGCGTCGGGAGTCTTGCCGATGACGATGCCGCGGCCAACGTAGGAATTGCCCTTTAGGAGCTCCTCGGGAGTGTTTATCTTGTAAATATCCATAATTCATATCCTTTCCGCTTTGCCTCCACTTTGATGGGAGGTGGCTTGCGAAGCAAGACGAAAGGGTGAAACACCCTTCAGTCACCTTCGGTGACAGCTTCCCTCAAGGGAAGCCTTATTTCTTTATTCTCTGTGCAACGATTTCCGTTGCCCGTGGAAGCAGGAGCCATTCGGCCTGCTCCATAACGCGCCTCTGCAGAATTTCGGGGGTGTCGCCGTCCTGAATTTCCACAGCCTTCTGAAGAATTATCTGCCCGCCGTCGGGAATTTCGTTTACGTAGTGTACCGTAGCGCCCGTGACCTTCACGCCGTACTGCAGCGCGGCCTCATGCACACGCAGTCCGTAAAAGCCCTTGCCGCAGAAGGAGGGGATAAGCGAGGGGTGAACGTTTATTATGCGCTCGGGCCATTGGGAAGTGAAGCTCTCGCTTAAAATGCTCATGAAGCCCGCAAGGACAATCATGTCGATGCCGTTTTCTTTAAGTATCTCCGAAATTTTTTCTTCAAATGCCGTCTGAGAGCCGCATTCCTTTTTGCTGACAACGGCGGTTTTTATGCCCGCCTTTGCTGCACGCTCAAGGGCATAAGCCTTGGAGCTTGAGGACAGCACAAGGGCGATTTCGCCGCTTTTTATGACGCTGCCGCGGGCATCGATGAGGGCCTGAAGATTTGTGCCGCCGCCTGAAACGAAAACGGCGATTTTTATCTTTTCACTCATGGACTTTTTCCTTTCTGCCCGCAAGGCTCAGCGCAGGCAGCAGCATACCGCCCACGGTGTTGCCCAGAATAACGAGCCAGATGAACACGAACGCGTCAAGGGAAACAATGCCCGATGCGGCAAAGTAAAACATATCCGCAATGGAGTGTTCAAAGCCCGCAAGAATGAAAACGGGAACGCAGAAGAGTATACCCGCGATGCTCTTTTTGTCGCGGTAAACGCTGACGGCAACGTACATGAGCACGCCGCAGAAGATGCCGCGGACAAAGGTGCTGTAAGCGCTCTGGGTGAGCTTCGCGGTGCAGATGTTCAGCGCGGTGTCGCTTAAGTTTGTCAGCGCCGTGCGGATAAGCAGGCCGCAGATAAAGGTGCCGAGGAGGTTGCCCAGAAGCCCCAGCAGAAGAACTGACCATTCCTCTTTGCCGTGCTTTTCGGGTATGTAGCCTATCTTGCCTGTATAGAGGGAGTAGCCCTTGAAGCAGATGGTCAGCAGGGCAACGGTGAACATTACCGAGCCCACCACTTTGTTTTCGCAGGCAAGGAAAACGCTGCCGCCGATGGCAATCATAATTCCCGCCTGAACGCCGTCAAGAATTTTTCTCAGCATATTTTTATCTTTTCCTCCGCGGCGATGATTTCGCCTATAACGTACGCGTCCTCGCCGTTTGCGCGGAGAATTTCCAGCGCCTTGTCCGCATCTTCCTTTGCAACCACAACACTCATGCCAACGCCCATGTTGAAGGTGTTGAACATGTCGCGCTCGGGGATATTTCCGACCTTTGCGATGAGGTCAAAAATCGGGAGAACGCGCACGGCGCTTTTTTCAATTTTCGCACACAGACCGTCGGGAATGCTGCGCGGAATGTTTTCGTAAAAGCCGCCGCCTGTTATGTGGGAAACGCCCTTGACCTTTACCTGCTCAAAGAGGGCAAGCATGGGCTTAACGTAAATTTTTGTGGGAGTCAGCAGAGTTTCGCCGATGCTCTTTCCGTCAAGCTCCTCACGGGGAGCTTTTATGTCGCTGTTTTCAACGTCGAATACCTTGCGCACAAGAGAAAAGCCGTTGGAGTGAACGCCGCTGGAGGACAGAGCGATGATGACGTCGCCCTCGGTCATGCTCTTGTTGTCAAGAATTTTATCCCTGTCAACAACGCCCACGGAAAAGCCCGCAAGGTCATATTCGTCCTCGGGATAAAAGCCGGGCATCTCGGCGGTTTCGCCGCCGACGAGCGCCGCGCCTGACTGAACACAGCCTTCGGCAACGCCTGCTACGATGTCGGCAATTCTTTCGGGGAAGTTTTTGCCGCAGGCAATGTAGTCAAGGAAGAACAGAGGCTTTGCGCCGCAGCAGATAATATCGTTTACGCACATGGCAACGCAGTCGATACCCACGGTATCGTGCTTTCCCATGAGAAAGGCCATTTTGAGCTTGGTGCCCACGCCGTCGGTGCCTGAGACCAGCACGGGCTTTGCAATGCCTTCGGGCAGCTCGAAAAGTCCGCCGAAGCCGCCGATGTCGGAAACAACACCGCCTGTCACGGTGCGGGCAACGTGAGCCTTCATAAGCTCAACGGCCTTGTAGCCTGCCTCAATATCAACGCCTGCGGCGGCGTAGGAAGCGGAATGACTGTTGCTCATATTTTTTCTCACTTTCTTTATTCTTTGCCCGTCCAGCAGTATGTGCATATCTGCTCGCGGTCAATGCCGATTGCCTCCAGAAGTCCGTCAAGGGACTGATAACCCAGAGAGTCGAAGCCGAACTTTTCGCATATTGCGGAGAGCAGGCATCTGCCGCGCTCCGTGCGGCCGTCGGCGTATTCCTCAATGTGCTTTTCGCCCTCTTCGCCCTCAAGCTCAAGAATGATGCGGCGTGCCAGAAGCTCGCGGTCACTGTTGGAACGGGAGAAGTTGAGGTACCTGCAGGCGTACATGATGGGAGGGCAGGCGCTGCGCATGTGAACCTCTTCCGCGCCTGATTCGTAGAGGAAATCAACTGTGCCCTGAAGCTGCGTGCCGCGGACGATGGAGTCGTGAACGAAGAGCAGCTTTTTGCCCTCGATGAGCTCGGGCACGGGTATCTGCTTCATCTTGGCTACCTGCTCCCTTACGTCCTGATTTGCGGGCATGAAGGAACGGGGCCATGTGGGTGTGTATTTGACGAAGGGACGGGCATAGGGCTTGCCGCTGCGGTTTGCAAAACCGATGGCGTGAGGCACGCCGGAATCGGGAACGCCCGCCACGTAATCGACCTTGGGCATCCTGCCGTGGAGCACCTCGTCGCGAGCCATGATCTCGCCGTTGCGGTAGCGCATGACCTCAACGTTCACGCCCTCGTAGTTGGAGTTGGGGTAGCCGTAGTAGCTCCACAAAAATGCGCAGATGCGCATTTTGTCTCCCGCGGGGGATTCGACCCTGAAGCCGTCTGCGGTGACGGAAACTATCTCCGCGGGGCCAAGCTCATAAGCGTCCTCGTAGCCCAGCTTGTGATAGGCAAAGCTTTCAAAGGAAACGCAGTGTGCGCCGTCCTTTTTGCCGATGAGAACGGGAAGTCTGCCGAATTTATCTCTGGCGGCAACGATGCCGTCCTTGTTCAGAATAAGAATCGTGGCGCTGCCGTCTATCTCCTGCCGGGCGTGGCGTATGCCATCGACAAGGCTGTCCTTCTGATTGATGAGCGCCGCCACCAGCTCAGAGGAATTGACCGCTCCCGAGCTCATTGCCATGAACTGATGGCCGTGGTCGGAAAAGTATTTTTCGATGAGCTCTGCAGAGTTGTTGATGATGCCCACGGTGGAGATGGCGTACACGCCCAGATGGGAGCGAACCAGCAGAGGCTGTGGGTCGGTGTCGCTGATGCAGCCGATGCCGCTGCAGCCGTGGAAGTCCGCCATGTCCTTTTCAAATTTTGTGCGGAAGGGTGTGTTTTCGATGTTGTGTATCTGGCGCTGGAAGCCGTCTTTTTCATCGAAAATCGCCATACCCGCACGGCGTGTTCCCAGATGGGAGTGATAGTCCACGCCGAAGAATATATCCAGTACGCAGTCCTGCTTTCCGACTGCTCCGAAGAAGCCGCCCATTATGCAAAGAACAGCTCGGAGAGCTTCATGGGGTCTACGTATTCGCCGTCTTTATAGACTCTCATGTTGCCGGACGCGATTTCGTCAATGAGGATAACCTCGTCGCCCGCATAGCCGAACTCGAACTTGATGTCATAAAGCTCCATGCCGCGTGCCTTCATTTCATCACCCACGATTTTGGTGATGACCTGGGTCTGCTCCTTGAGGGAATCGTACTGTGCGTCGCTCATAACGCCCAGAGCAACAAGAGCGTCCTTGGTGACCAGAGGGTCGCCCTTCGCGTCGTCCTTAAAGGTGGTTTCAACGTAGTAGGGCAGGTCGGCGCCGCTTTCAATGTAATCGCCGTAGCGGCGGATAAAGCTGCCCACTGCTTTGCAGCGGCAGATGACTTCCAGACCGTGACCGAATACGCGTGCGGGAAGCACCTCCATGGTGCAGTCATCGAGATTGGCGGAAACGTAATGGGTCTTGATGCCTGCCTCTTTCAGCTTCTCAAAGAAGTAAACGGACATACGGAGATTTACGCGGCCCACGCCGTCGATGGTAAGACCGACGGAGTTCTCACCGGGGTCAAAAACGCCGTCCTTGCCGGTGCAGTCGTCCTTGAACTTCAGCATGAAGTTGCCGTTTTCCAGTGAGTATACGTTCTTGGTTTTTCCTGTGTAAACGAGTTCCATTATGTTTCCTCCAGCTTATATTTTGTTTATAATTTCTTCGTTCTTTTTAAGCACCTTTTCAGTGTCGGCTTTGCGCTTTGCGTCAAGCTTCGCGGCGAGGTCTTCGTCCTCGATGGCAAGCATCTGAATGGAAAGCAAAGCGGCATTGACTGCTCCGTCGATTGCAACGGTGGCTACAGGTATGCCTGAGGGCATCTGTACCGTTGAGAGAAGAGCGTCCATGCCGTCTAACTGTGCAGATTTAATTGGAATTCCGATTACGGGTATGGTGGTGGCTGCAGCTATTGCGCCTGCCAGATGTGCCGCCATGCCTGCGGCCGCAATGATTGCACCGAAGCCGTTCCCGCGGGCATTCAGCGCAAACTCTCTTGCCTCATTTGGTGTGCGGTGGGCAGAGTAGACGTGAATTTCGAAGGGAACTTCAAATTCACGCAGAGTGTTGACAGCCTTCTGAACTACAGGCAGATCGCTGTCAGAGCCCATGATGATGCCGATTTTTTTCATCAGAAATCCTCCTTTGTGCGATAAAAAAGCAAAATGGGCGCACTATTTGCAGCGATTGCAGATAGTACGCCCAGACGGTCGGCAAATTCGGAAATTGCAGGTCCATGTGGTGCTCCACTTTGGGCTTTCAGCCATAACCGTCAGAGCCTGCAAGTTCTTTAAATTACACAAATAGGATAACATACGTATAAAAACAAAGTCAACAATCTTCGAAAAAGAATATGGACAATTTTGACGAAGGCAGACAGACAGGTTTGTGCATTTTGCCAACAGCAATCCTTCCGTGCGGCTTTTTCCGATGTTAAAGTGCCTTTGCCGAACGGAATATATTTATTTCATAAATCAAAATACATACAACATACCCCCACGCCAGCACCGCCGACCACAAGCTTGATTTCTTCTTTGGTTTTCACAAGTCTTACTCTTTATCGCCTTCAATATGCATCACATCATTTGATAACTTGAAGAAATATCCATTGCAATCAAATGGAATAGTATCAGCTCCTTCATCTACGGTAAAACCGTCGGTATAATAAGGAGTAATAAATCCCCTGTCAAAATCGAAACCGCCAACAACCTGATTCAGTTCATCTTCGCTCAGCTCCGCAAGCTTTGCGTTCAATGCGTTGACCTCACACTTGAGGGCGTTCAGTTCTTCTTTAGTCTTCATAACTATTTTCGCTCCTTTTTGATTAATCAACCAGGCCGCTGCAGTCATATGCCTCAGGACCAATTCCTGACCTTCCTGCTGTGCGCCATCCAAGGAAATCATCCAAATCATCAAAGCTTCCAGAATTGCCGCGAGCAGACGAAGCAATCCACATGGTATCATAAGTACTAATGCTTCCGCCGATGACCTGCTCAAGCTCCTCATTGTTCAGCTCAGAAAGCTTCGTGTTCAATGCTTCAACCTCGTTCTTGAGGGCATTCAATTCTTCTTTGGTTTTCACGGTGTTTTCTCCTTCCGGTTTTATCTGCTCATTTATACGAACGAAATGGCAAAAAGGCTACTGAGCATTATTCAGAAAAGCCCATCTTCTCGGACAAATCGCCGAGGCTTTTTTCATGCTGTTGCCGCGTGATCGCGCCGTGTTCGAGGAAGGTTTTCAGAGCAGCCGCCTGCCTGTCGTAGAGGGCACGGCGCTTTCCCTCCGTGGTCATGGTCTCCCATGCTTTTAACTCTGCCATTTTTATCACCGTCTCTATTTTATCACTCTTTTCCACGTTTGCAATCGTGTTCTGCTGATCCACTCGATATGGTTGCGGAATCTGTTTGTAAAAAAATTTTGAGGCTGCAAAAACAGCCTCAAAAAGTTCACAAAAACAAGAAAAAAACCGCCTTTTTAGGCGGTTTTTTGGTTGCGGAGGAGGGATTTGAACCCACGGCCTTCGGGTTATGTGGGTTTATGATCCTCACTGCATATCGCCTTACATCGCCTCTTACAGCCTGATGTCACGCTGCTGATTATCGTAATGCTTATTGAGCATGGGACGGATGACGTAGAAGATCAGCTTGTTATCAAGATTCCGCCAATATATCAGCATACTTGCGGGAATCAGCGAAAGTGCAATAATAAAAAGTTTCTTCATGGCAGTTACCATCCTTCGTAATCGTCAAAGTCCAGCAGGGTTTCGTCAAGGGGTTTCTCCTGCATAACAGCAGTCATAAACTCGTTCACCTGTTGACGCATATCGTTTCTGCTTATGGTGCGGTGGTCAAACATATCGTTGGATACCCACATGAGCCTTAAGTCGGGATATTCCCTGCTCTTTTCCGTGAGCATGCCGGTCATTCCCAATGCACCCTTGCAGGTTATATCGTCGTTTATCATGATGATGTCGCAGTTAAACCTGCGGGCGTATTCAAAGCATTCCAGCATATGCTGCCAGCCGCCTGTAAGGTGGCGGCGCATGATACCGTGCTCGTGGTTTTTGGCAACGCCCAAAAGGGCGGAATCAAGGCTCGAGGTATCAATTATGACATTACCCTCCACATTGAACATCTGTGCAATGGTCAGTATGCCCCAGCAGTTATACATCCAGTTGGGATGATGCAGGTAACAGGCGGGGGAACCGCCCCAGAAGAGTGCTCTGTGCCGCGCCTTAGGGAAGCAGTTTACTTTCTCTCTGTAAGCTCTTTCCGCGATCTTCAGACACTTTTCGTGTGCGCTTGTTATGTATTCAAACCTTCCGCCGGAAAATGCGTAGCCGAACATATGGATAAACATATTTGCGGTAACACCGAAGGGAGTGTACGGCGTTGCGAGATAATCCCATGTTGCAAGCTCGCTTTCGACCTCGGCGTTGTGCTTTTCCATCATTCCCATGAAGTACTTTTCGTCAAAGGCTTCGCCGGTCTGCTCCTCAATGAACGCCAGCGTTTCCTTCATTTTCATCACAGCGTATTTGTCGATGCTCTCATCCTCCCAGCGCATGGGTATCCCCATCAGCATTGTGGGAAGCTCTATTCGTCTTGCCATGACCTGCGTGTTCATGGTAGAGGAGTCGCAGGGCAGATTATTTACCAGAAGGCATTTGCCGCACAGGGCAAAGTCGTCGGCAATGGCCACACCCGCGCCGGAGGAGCTCAGACGGCAGGAATCGGCGGGAAGCCCGTATTTCTCCATGAGGTCTATGTAGTGAGGCGCAAGAGTCTGATCGACATAGGCGCCGAGAATTCCCTGAAAGGTTTCCAGAGGAAGCACCTTCAGATTCGGGAAGCCCGATACGATCTCCGTGGGCATCGCCTGCTCGGTCAGTACCTGGCGGTCAGAGAAGCTATTTTCACCTAAGCGGCGGTCACCCTTGAGCACCTCGGGAATGAGGTCAACGGCGCCCTTCATGATGGTGTGCATATATTCGTGTGCGACCTGAAGGGCGGGTCCACTCAAGCCTTCCACGCACTTGTCAACAAGATGCAGCGCGGAAAGATAGGAGCCCATCCATCTGTATTCAAGGAGTCCCTTGGCAAAGCGCACAGGTGCGGAGGCAATCAGCTTGACGAGATAGCCCACGTTTATGAGCCACTGAACGTAGTCATAAGCGGTGTTTGACAGACCTCTCCACTCGCGGTGCTTTGCGATGCCGGTCTTGTCATAAAATCTGCTGCTTGAGCAGTTTTTGTTATAGTAGGGCTTCAGCATTTACTTTTCGCCTCCCTGAATTTTCTTGATCTCCAGACTTTCCACGAAGGCCTGAAATCTTGTGCGAAGCTGTCCTGCGGATGCCATGTTGTATTCCTTTTCCACGCCTATTGTGGGAATGCTGTATTCATTCATCATGATTTCGCAGCCGAGGACTTTTTCGTATGACCAGAATTCGCAGAATTTCATCTGCAGATAGATGATACCGTCGGCCTTGTAATCCTTTACAAGCTGCGCAAGCTGCTCTCTGCGCTCCCCGCTCTTGCTGTGGCTCATGAAGCGCGGGCATTTGCTTGTTTCAAGATAGTGTCTTGCTATGGCCGAAAGCGGTGTTTCGCCCTTCCTGATCTCAATTTTCTCTCTGCCGGGAATAGAGCCGTAGCAATAGCGGTCGGCGACAACGTAAATGCCGCAGCTTTCAAGGAGCTTTGTGAACTCGGGATCATCGACCTCGGAGCCCGTGAGAACGATTCTCGCTCTGTAAGAGGGTGTCGGGTCGGTCTTGCGCTTTTTGACTTCTTTAAGGGTTTCAATCAGCTTGTCTTTTATGAGATATTGCGGACAGCATTCGGAAACAAGCTGGAGAACATGGAACTCGTAGCTTGTTATGGGCGGATTGGGAAGCTTGCGCATTTCACCGAGTTCGGTAATGATATCGCAGATTTCGTTGTGGTCAACAATGGTCTGCACTATCGCCTCATCGGAAATGTCAATGCCGTATTTGCGGCTGAGCGGCTCAAGAACAAGCCTGCGAAGCTGTTCCTCGTACTGCCTGAGATAGTAATCAGTTACCTCAAAGGGAACGTCTATCATGGTCAGATAAAAATCGGGAGTATTCTTCACAAGGTCAAGCATCTCAAAATGCTCGTGACAGCGGTGCATGATCTGGCAGGTCTCCGAGGATACCAGCGCCGACAGGAAGCTGTATCCGCCCTCGATGCCGCGCTCCAGAATGCTTCTTGAAAACGGGCAGGTCTTGTTGGACATGTAATATGTACCCACATCGGTCTCGCCCGTTCCGGGTGCTCTTAATCTCACGGAGAAGCAGCCCGGAAGATTTAGCAGCACCTCAGGCACGAAATAGCAGGTAAAGCCGAGCGCACGGTTGCCTTCGGATACCGCCTGCTTCACCAGCTCGTTGTCCGCACTTTGAAGCAGGTTTTCAAAGTAGATCATATGTTTCAGGTCTTTCACAACAGCCCTCCTAAAATCAGATATCCGATAAACGCATTTCCTGTATTATTTGCCTATTGCATCCTTAATGCTTCGGATGGCGATCCTGCCTGCGCGCTTTACGGCGTAGGCGGCAATGGGAACATACATTTTGTCGAGGTTCGTCAGCTTGTTGTTTTCCGGGTGGTCGCGGGTAAGGTGGATTGCATCGAATTCACATCTCGTGGTGCAAAGTCCGCAACCTATGCACCTGTTCGTATCCACGACGGAAACGCCGCAGCCGAGGCAGCGACTTGCCTCCTTCTTCACCATCTCTTCGGTGAATACAAGGCGGTCATCGTGCATGGTAAGTGCTTTCTTCTTGTCATGCTGAACGGTCTGACGCATGGGCTTATCAAAGCTTTCCGTGCCGAGAACGATATCCGCCTTGTCAAGCTCTGTGTAGCGGCGAAGATCGCGGGCAATCGTCAGGCTCTGCCCGGGATGAACGTAACGGTGCAGGGATATTGCGCCCTCACGTCCTGCGGCAATGGCATCAATGGCAAACTTCGGACCAGTTACGCAATCACCGCCGACAAATATATCGCGCTCATTGGTCTGATAGGTAATACCGTCGCAAACAGCGGAGTCCTTTTTGCCCTTTTCCATGGCACCGGTATCAAGTTTGCCCCAGTCAATGAGCTGTCCGATGGCGGGAATGACGTTGTCGCATTTTACCGCGCCCTTATCGCAGATGAGCTCTTTGCCCGTGAACTCCGTGGGCTTGTGCTCAAATACGAACTTCACGCCCTCGGCTCTGGCTTCCGCAACTTCTTCGGGGTCTGCGGGCATATCGGTTTCTTTTCTGCGGTAAACGACGGTGACGTCAGCGCCCAGACGGACAGCAGTGCGTGCAACGTCCATGGCAACGTTGCCGCCGCCTACAACGGCAACCTTTTTGCCGATTTTGACCTTCTTGCCGAGATTTACATCGCGGAGGAAATCTATGCCGCCCATGACTCCCTCAAGCTCCTCGCCGGGAATTTCCATCGGGGCTGCCTTCTGTGCGCCGATGGCAACATAGAAGCCCTTGTAGCCTTCATCACGGAGCTGCTGAATGCTGATATCCTTGCCGACCTCAACGCCCATCATGAAGCTTACGCCCATTTCGCGCAGCACGGCAATTTCGGCTTCCACCACGTTCTTCTCAAGACGGAAGGAGGGAATGCCCAGGGTAAGCATACCGCCGGGGACCTTATTCTTGTCGAAAACCACCACGTTTTCATAGCCCATCTCCGCAAGATAATATGCGCAGCTCAGACCTGCAGGGCCTGCACCGATGATCGCGATTTTTTCGGTATAGGGAGTGGTGCTGCCCTTATGATAGCGCTTTTGGGGAATATATCTTGTTTCGGCGCTAAGCTCCTTTGCGGCAATGAACTTTTTGATTTCATCAATGGCAAGCGGTGCGTCGATCTTTCCTCTCGTGCAGGCATCCTCGCAGCGTCGGTTGCATATACTGCCGCAGACTGCTGGGAAGGGATTGTCCTGCTTTATAAGCTTCAGAGCGTCCATATAGCGCCCTTCGGCTGCCATTTTTATATATCCCTGCACGGAAATGTGTGCAGGACAGGCCGCCTTGCAGGGAGCTGTGCCGGACTCAAAGCAGGTGACGCTGTTGTCTTCGCGGTAATTGGGGTTCCACTTATCCTTCCCCCATGCTCTGTCTGCGGGTATAATTGCCTTGGGATACTGTACGGGCCCGTTTTTTGTGCAAAGCTTCTGACCCAATTTCGCGGCACCGGCAGGGCATACTTCGGCACATTTGCCGCAGGCAACGCACTTGTCGGCATCAACGTGGGCGCGATATGCGGAGGCGGAAAGGTTGGGCAGGTTGAAGTATTGACTTGTTCTGATAGCGCGGCAGGAGCCCAGATTGCAGTTGCAGATGCAGTTTACCTTATCTGCTCCGTCAACTCGGTTGATCTGGTGAACATAGCCGTTTTCCTCGCATCGAACAAGCTGTGCTTCGATCTCTTCTCTCGTAACATAACGGCCGAGACCGGTTTCAACAGCGAAGTGAGCAAGATCGCCCAAAGCTATACAGCAGTCGTCTGCCAGCTCACCGCAGCCGCCTTCAAGGTTTTTAGCGGTTAAGCGGCATACGCAGGGCATAAGAGCAAAGTGGTCTTCTGCCCTGTCGAGCCAGTAGGATATGTGTTCGAGATCAATGACCTCGTTATTGTTTGGGATCGCCTTTTCCACGGGAATCGCCTGCATGCCGACACCTGCACCGCCGGGAGGCACGAGCTTTCCTATGCTTGCAATGGGCATGAAGGTCATTTGGTCGAACATGTGAATGCACTTTTTGCTGCCGGGACGCTCCAAGGCCTCGTGCAGAGCAGTCCATTCGCCGCAGCCGATGACGAAGTGCGGAACATACCACTGCTTGTGGTGATCTTCGTTTTCCCAGTCAAACTCCAGCAGACCGATCTTCGCCATCTTGTCCAGCATCTCTTCAATATATGCGGGGTCTTTTCCCAGCTTTTTTCCCAGCTTTTCGGGGGTGGTGGGCTTGCGTCGTCCCATAGCCAGAGCTATTTCCGCCATTTCGTCGGTGACAACGGAGGACAGACCTATGTATTCGGGCGACTCCGCTGTAATTTTCTCGACTCCGGCAATTATTTCAGGACGGTCGGTTATCATCTTGCCCAGCTTACAGATGAGTTTTCTTTCTTCAGACATATTATTACTCCTTTCCTGTAAAGTCGTATTTATACTAATTTCTAATAGAAAGCAAACAAAGATTTACGAGGATTATTTTCGTAAGACAAGGCGAAGACCGCAGGGAATACTGGCTATGTATTTCCAAGGGCTTCAACGCAGTATTACGGAAATAAGACCGTAAAGATTGTCTTGTTTTTATTAGATATTAGTATTATTCTGCCACGTACCCACGGCTTCCTCTTTGCCGTCGGAAATGCGTACACGCTTATATGCGCCGCCGTAGAATTTCATGGGGTCCTTGCCCTTTGTATAGCCGAAGCCGTCAAGGGAATGGCTTTCGGAAAGATGAGCCTCAATGACGATTTTCAAGCCTATGGCACGGATCGCGTATCTGTAATCCCCGTTTACGATCTCGGCGTCAAAAACCGGTCTTTTCTTTCCCAGCACGTGGAGCCAGCCGTGATATTCAGTTGGCGAATCCTGCACGAACCAACCTTTGATTCTCAAATCGCCCAGAAAGCTTTCGGCGATGTTGTCGGTATAGTATTCGTAACCCTGTTCAAAAATCATGTCAGCTTCCTTTCGGTATCTCCATGGGACGTCGCTCAATGCGGTCATAGATTTTTTCCATCACAGGCTGAATTGCCGCCATAGCTTTCATGTCAAGATTAAAAAAGTATATTACAAGGCTTGCGGCGAAAAGTGATGCTCCCACAGCTCCTGCGGTGAGCGGTATTTTAATAAGCTTATTCATATCCTGTCTCCTTACCACGCGTTGTCGTCCTCGATTTTTTCGAGTGACGGATCAAGGGGCTCTTCACCTAAAACGGTGTGCATATAGAGGTTGACATTATCGCGCATATTCTGTCGGTTTGCCTTTCGGGGATCGAGCAGCGCATGAGGCACCCAGATGACGTGAATCCCACGTTTTGCGGCTTCTTCTTCGTAGATGCCGTGCCAGCCTGTAAGCGCCTTGCAGGCCATCTGCTCGCACATGATGATCATGTCCATATTGAACTCCTCGCAGAAGCGCCACACATCGTCAACACCCAGCCTGAAGCCGCCCTCGGAGCGATTGCGCATTATCATCTTCACATAGAGGTCGGCAAGGTCGTACATGGCCTGCTCTCTGTTTTCGGGGGTGTCGGTATCTGCGTAAATTTCCGTTGAGGTGAGGTTCAGCATATGGGTTATGCCCACGATGCCCCAGCAGTTTAAGAGCCAGTTGGGAAACGCCGTATAGAATTCACCCTGCACGCCCCATATAAGCGCGCGGTGGCGGATCTCCGTTGCCACGAGCTCTCTGTTCTTGTAGCCCTCGTACATGATGTCCCGTATCTTTCGGTCAAGCTCCAGATACTCCGAGCTCTCGGCGTTCAGCATTCGGGTATAGTAGATATCGCGGTACAGATTTATGTTGTTTTCGGGCACCTGCGGATAAGGTGTTTTGTTTATTTCCAGTATCTCAAGGAAAATGCGGGTCTGCTCATTGAGCATTTTCATGTTCTCGAAATAAGCCGTCCAGTCCCACTTTTCCCCGGTCTGCTCCTCGACAAAGCGAATGGCAGCGCGCATTTCATCGGCTGCGTATTCAAGTATCAGCTCATCCTCGATATGCTCGGGTGCGGCGATGGCAAAGCTGGGCTTTTTATAGCGCCAGTCCTCAATTCCGTTGCCCATGAGGGAGGAGTCACAGGTGGTGTTGCAATGGAGCATACATTTGCCGATATCAAAAACGTCGTCGTTGAGGCACATGCCCAGCTCCGCCTTGGGCATGGTGCATACGTCGCCCGTAATGCCGAATTCCTCGGCCTTGTCTATGTAAAATATCTGCGAGTCCTTGGAAACGGCGCAGAGGGCGAAAACACCGGCAACCTGCGGACACATGAAGTGGAGATTCGGGAAACCGAACATGATCTCCTCCATCATGTTTTCATCCATGATGACCATTTTGTCGCTGAGCGCCTTGTCGCCGCCGATGTTCTGGTCGGCCTCCAGCATCATGGTCATTGACTTTACAAGCTGCTTTACGATGAAGCCGAATTCCATGTGGGATAGCCGCAGCTGCTTTCCGCGCAGTCCCTCGGTGCAGCGGTCGATGAAGTCGGGAGTCGCCACGTAGTTGAGCATCCAGCGATAGCGGAAGAATCCCTTCAGGCACTGCTTGTTCATAAGGAATTTGAAAAGAGTAGCCCAGATCTGAAGCCAGCATTTGTAGTCATACCAGGTGTCGGAAAGTCCGCGCCATTCACGGCGCACCTTGGTCTTTCCGCCCTTATAGAAGCTGCCGAGAGGCTCGCTGTTTATTTTCTTTCCCATCAGAGTTTACCTCCCTGAAGCTTTTTGATCTCGACGCTTTCCACAAACGCCTGCACTCTCGTGCGTATCTGTCCCGATGAGCCGACGACGTAGGGTCTGTCAATGCTCAGAACCGGCCAGCCGTATTCCTGCGTGAGTATAAGGCTCGCGCCGGCTCTCTCATAGGGCCAGAAGTTGCAGAAGTTCATCTGCTGGATTATGATGCCGTCTGCATTGTATTCCTTCGCAATGCGGTCAAGGTATTCCTTGCGGGAGGCAATGCGGTCGTTGTCCATGTATCTGGGACACTGGCACTGCATAACATAGTGGCGGCAAATCTGCTCAAGCACATCTTCTGTATCGTTAAGTTCAATGGGAGTTCTGCCCGGGAACGCACCTAAGCAATGGCGGTCTGCCACAACGGCCACACCGGAGTCCTCAATGAGTTTGACGAAATCCGGGTCATCGATTATACTTCCTGCAAGTACCGCTCTTATGCGATGTTTCTTTTCCTTGTCGGGCTTTCTGGTTTTGAGTTCCCTTGCCGTTTCTCTGAGCTTGTCCTTAACCAGATACCATGGCGCACAATAGCTTGCAAGACACAGCACGGCAAACTCATAGCCCGTAATTGTGGGATCGTCAAGCTTGCGGTATTCGCCTATCTCGTTTATGAGCTCGCAGATCTCGTTGTAGCTTTTGACCGCCTCCCGAAGCGCATCGTCGGAAACGTCTATGCCGAAAACCTCGTTCAGCTTATCAAGAACACGTGCGCGGCACATTCTCGTCATGTGGCGTACTGCGTTTTCATCCGCTTTCATGGGTGTGTCAACATGGGATACAAAAAACTTTTCATTGTTTTTGTCGCAGGTATGCAGCTTTTCAATGTTTTCAATGCAGCTTGTCATCTGGGAGCAGGCAAAGGGCTC
>JAZRVW010000051.1:0-19806 GCA_045599385.1 Oscillospiraceae bacterium
TGTGCAACCCTTTTCTCTTCCCATGGCATACACGGTTCCTCCCGTTTTTGCCTTTATTCTACTCCCAATGTGTAAACTATGTGGTTGCACAATTTGTAAACTATGTTACTACTCTATACATATTATCCGCCCGCTTTGCTATTGTATTACTATCCATTGGCTGCTCTTCCTTATGGCAGGATTCTTAGCTTATTCGCTGACTATTCTGTAATAGACCTTCGCTGTCAGCAGATACACACCCGCATAGAGCAGCGTGAACACGCCGAAGGTACCGAGCGTACACCACAGTGTTATGCGCCCGTTCATAAGCCCGAAGAGCTGGAGCATAAGCCGCACCATGTTGAAGTCGAAGATTATGTGCACTCCGGCAACAAGCAGCGGTGCAAAGAACACTATGAGTATCTGCACGTTTATGCTGCGCTTTATTTCACTTCTGGGCAGACCGACCTGCTGCATGATGACAAATCTGCGCCTGTCATCATAGCCCTCGGATATCTGCTTATAGTACATGATAAGCACCATTGCCATGATGAAGATTATTCCGAGGAACACGCCGAGGAAGAAGAATCCGCCGTTGATCGCGTAGGTGTCGGTGATGGCCTCCGCCTTGTTCGATACGCCGTACCATTCGTATGAAAAACCGTCATAGCGCATACCGCCTTCAACATTCTCCGGATTCGACAGGTATGCTGCAAGGCTGACGATTTCCTCGTTCGGTGCGTCAACATCGACTCCGACATAACAGCGGGCGTAATACTGTATGATGACTTCGCTGTCGTTATTCTGCGCATTGGCAAACGCCTTGGCTATATCCATGAACCTTGTATCATCCGCCAGGACGATATTCGTCGTATTATAGCTCAGGTTTACGTCCAGCTCCGGGTCTATGAAAGCTTCATCCACTTCCCGGACGACAAAGTCAAAGCGCGTTTCGTTCTCCCCGCTGCCGAACACGATCGGGATCACACGTCCGCTTTCCCCTTTTGTGACGATGATCTCGCCCGGCGCGAGAGATACGGTCTTCCCGGATATGGCGGCATAGTCCTCTGACGAGTATAAACGCAGAAACGCAATATTGTTGGAGCTGCTTACGCTGCCCTCGCCGCGGTGTGTATAGCCCTGTGGGATCTCGCCCGCGTCCATGGCAAACTCAAGCCGCTTATACGTGCACACCCGCTCGGTCTCATAGCCCTTGTTCTCGATCGTCTTTACAATATCGCTGCTGAGCTTATCATACGGGACGGTATTATCGACCGCGTCGTAGCTTATCTCCAGCGTGATATCAAACGGATTGCGGGCGTTGATAGCATCATCTGTGCCGATATACAGCGCCAGCGTTGCCGAGATCATGACAAGCACCATCGTGGACAGGATACAGATATTCGCAAGACCGATCGCGTTGCGGTTCATTCGATGGAGCATGCCGGATACGCTTATGAAGTTTCCTGTCTTGTAATAGAAGCCCTTGTTCTTTCTCAGCGCCTTTAGGATGAATATACTGACCGCCGAAAACAGCAGATAGGTGCCGATGATGACGAGAAACACCGCAATGAAGTACACTCCGATCGCGATCATTGCATTGTCGGTCTTCACGGCGATGGCGTAGCCCGCTCCGAGCGTGAGGATGCCGAGGATCGTAAGAAGCCATTTGGTTTTCGGCTCCTTCTCCCCCGCGTCGTTGTCGCGCAGAAGCTCTATGGGCTTTTGCAGATGCAGTCTGCGCAGATTGTTGAGAAATGTGAGGAACAGTATTGCGCCGAAAAACGCAAGGGTTATAATTATGACCTGCGGATAGACCGCAAATTCGTACATCGCACCAACGCGCATGAGCTTTGTAACGAGCATCATCATGAGCTTTTGCAGAAGCATCCCAACCAGGACGCCGCCGATCCCGCCGATGAGCCACACATACAGCGATTCCAATGCGAGGATGCTGCCGATATTGCGCTTTGACATACCGAGGATGTTGTAAAGCCCCAGCTCCTTCATCCTGCGCTTCATTAGAAAGCTGTTGGTGTAAAATATGAAAATAATTGAAAACAGACCGAGTACGAAAATGCCTATGAACATGAACAAGCTCAGATATTCATAGCGCACCATATCGCTGTTCACCGGAGCCGATGCGAGTGCAAGGACGATATAGAACGCCGCCGTGCTGCCGATGACCGTGAGCAGATACGGGAAATAGAACTTGCCGTTTTTGATGAGGTTCTGCGCGGCAAGCTTCGGGTATAGCCGCTTATTCATTGTGTCCGCCTTTCTGCAAAAGCGTGAGCGTGTCGGAGATCTTCGCATACATCGCGTCCTCGTCCATGTTGGCGCGGTATAGCTGGTGGAAGACCTCGCCGTCCTTTATGAACAGCACGCGCTTTGCGTGGGAGGCAGCCTTTGTGGAGTGCGTGACCATAAGTATGGTCTGACCGTCGTTGTTTATCTCCTCAAACAGGCGCAAAAGCTGATCTGTCGCCTTGGAGTCGAGCGCACCTGTGGGCTCGTCTGCGAGAATGAGCTTGGGCTCAGTGATGAGCGCACGGGCGACGGCGGCGCGCTGCTTCTGACCGCCGGATATCTCATACGGATACTTGCCGAGGATATCGCGGATGCCGAGCTTTGCCGCGATGGGTTGGAGTCTGCGGCTCATCTCGTCGTACTTCTTGCCCGCGAGAACGAGCGGCAGAAAGATGTTATCCTGCACCGAGAAGGTGTCGAGAAGGTTAAAGTCCTGAAAAACAAAGCCGAGATTGTCGCGTCTGAACGCGGATATGTCCTTCTCCTTTATCTCGACTATGTTCTTGCCGCCGAGCAGAACTTCGCCCGAGGTGGGCTTGTCCAGAGAGGCGAGAATGTTCAGAAGCGTGGTCTTGCCGCTGCCGCTTTCGCCCATGATGGCGACGTATTCGCCCTCCTCAACAGTGAAATTCACGTTTGCAAGCGCCTGCACGTTATTCCCGCCGAGTCGCGCGGTATATACTTTTTTGAGGTTTTTTACTTCAAGCATTGACATAGCGTTTACTGCCTTTCTTTGGAATTTGCATTATGAGTATATCCCCTGCGGAAGCTCCGTGCCATAGATTGACCTTACAAAACCGCGGCCGTTTCTTACGGTTCTGTAAGGTTAGAGTCTGTCTCAAAATATGATCTCCACACGCGTGCCCTTTCCGACCTCTGAGCTTATCCGAAGCTCATGACCGAGCTTTGTGAGTATCTTTTTACACAGATACAGACCTATACCGGTGGATTTTTTGTCTGTTCTGCCGTTATACCCGGTATAGCCCTTTTCGCACACACGCGGCAGATCCTCCGGCGCGATGCCGATGCCGGTGTCGGTCACGGTTATGCCGCTTTCGTCGGCTGTAATGCCGATGCTGCCGGAATATGTGTATTTCAGCGCGTTTGACAATAGCTGTTCTATCACGAACGCCAGCCACTTTTCGTCGGTCAGTGCCGAGGCATCCGTACCGTCATACACAAGGCATATCCTGCGGCGGATGAACTGCGAGGCATATTTCCTCACGCACTGCTTGATCATCGGATCGAGCTCATAGACCTTCAGCACAAAGTCCGTGCTCTCACTGTCGGTTCGCAGATAGCTCAAAACCATCTCCACATACTGCTCTGTCTTGAAAAGCTCACCGTTGAGCTCGGCAATGTCCGGCTCATCACCGCTTTGCAGTATGAGCCGCATTGCGGACAGCGGCGTTTTTATCTGATGCGCCCACAGCGTGTAATAGTCAAGCATATCCGAATAGCGGCTGTCGCTTTCGCTTTGTATGCGCGTTTTCTCCGCGTCAAGGATATGCAGAAGCTCCTGATACTCCCGCTCTACCGCATTTTGCGGCTCCGGAAGGGCGCTCAGGTCAGTGATTATCCTGTTTTCCTGCGCTTTGACGGCATTGCAGCGCGAGATAAAGCGTTGGATATCCACAGCGGTAAACGCCGCAGTAACAGCAGCGCTCAGAAGCAGAAAGTATTTTATATTCCCTGCCGCATTGCCGGTTACATACAGCATTGTGCAGAATAGTGCCAGCAGCGCGGCAATAAGTGCAGCCGTTCTCCTGCGGCAGCGTATATACTCCCACAGCATTTTCATTCTATGACGTACCCCTGACCCTTTCTGGTCGCAATAAAGTCCTCAAGCCCTGCTGCTTCAAGCTTTTTGCGCAGGCGGGCAATATTCACGTTGAGCGTGTTTTCATCAACAAAGCTGTCCGTTTCCCAAAGTCTCTGCATGAGCGTTTCGCGCGGCACGGTCTTTCCGTTATTCTCCATAAGCACCTGCATGATGCGGTGCTCGTTCTTTGTAAGCTCAATCCGTTCTCCGTTATATGTGATGAAGTTATCGTCAAGGTTGAGTACCGCCCCCTTGTGCTGCAAAAGGCGTGACGCGCCCGCAAAGTCATATGTTCTGCGCAGAAGCGCCTGCACCTTCGCCGTAAGCACTGTGAGATCAAAGGGCTTGGGTATGAAATCGTCCGCTCCCATATTGACCGCCATGACTATGTTCATATTGTCAGACGCGGAGGAGAGAAAAATTATCGGGGTCTTGGATATGCGGCGTATCTCGCTGCACCAGTAGTAACCGTTATAAAACGGAAGCACGATATCCATAATAACAAGCTGCGGATCGAAACGCACGAACTCCGCGAGCACGTTTTTGAAGTCGGATACAACAAGACATTCGTTGCCCCAATCCGTAAGGCTCTTTGCAACGGCAGCGGATATGACCGCATCGTCTTCAACAATATAGATCTTCATACCTATCACCTCGCATATGATTATATAATGCCGAGGTCCGATTGCCAAGCTGTCAAATTATTAAGATTGCGTGTTGAAAGCAAAGCTGTGATATGGTAAAATGATATAAATTTCAATAGGACGGTTTATAATTATGTATATGCCTAAGGATATTGACAAGGTTCAGGATGAAAACTGGGAAGATTTCAAAAAGGAAGCCATGAAGGACGAGCTTTTCTATAACGGTCCGGGCGATCTTTTGGACACTGCGGAGGGCAGAGCGAAATTCTGCCGTCTGAACGCTTCCTCCGTCTTCAGAAAGCCCGATCCCCAGTTCCCCACTCATCAGATATGGGTCTTTAACCTCCAGGGGCAGGGCATGGTCATTAAAAGACGCAGCCGCGTTGACCCCTCCGTTATGGAGGATGTTGAATTCGACGCAGACGGAAATGAGATAAGCCGCTCATACGAGCCGGCATAAGCGGCTGTGTGATCCTGTGGCATTTTCATGCAGATTTCGTTGATCTGCGGGCATTTTTGAATATTTATGCGTGCAGGTTTTATAAACATTCTTTTCAATTTTTTCGCTAAAAATCCTTGACTATTTTTGTATAATATGCTAAAATCCTCATTTGTGTGGGTATTGCTATGCCCACATGAGGCAGTTTTGATAAAAAGGCTTGATATATCAGGCTTTTTTATAGATTTTTGAGGAAAGGAGGAACACAATGCCTACTTTTAACCAGCTCGTAAGAAAAGGAAGAGAACAGGTCACCTACAAGTCCGCATCCCCTGCAATGCAGAAGGGTCTGAACACCATCAAGAATAAGGAGACCGACCTCAGCTCTCCCCAGAAGCGCGGCGTCTGCACAGCAGTTCGTACTTCCACTCCTAAGAAGCCTAACTCCGCTCTGCGTAAGATCGCCCGTGTGCGTCTGACTAACGGTTACGAAGTAACTGCTTACATCCCCGGTATCGGTCATAACCTTCAGGTGCACTCCGTCGTTATGATCCGCGGCGGCCGTGTCAAGGACCTTCCTGGTGTGCGTTACCACATCATCCGCGGTACTCTTGATGCTCAGGGCGTCAACGGTCGTATGCAGGCCCGTTCCAAGTACGGCGCAAAGAGACCCAAAGCTGCAAAGAAGAAGTAATTTTCCGACTTAGCGGCAATTTTTGCCCTGTCGTTTATCTATATTATTTGATAGACCTCGGGGCGCAACGGATACGCACGGCGTATTCGAGTACCTGTGAATCATTTTTTAATGAAGGAGGGAAGCAAACGTGCCCAGAAGAGGTAATGTTCCCAAAAGAGAAATTTTACCCGATCCTATGTACAACAGCGTTCTGGTAACCAAGCTTATCAATGCTGTTATGCTGGACGGCAAGAAGGGTGTTGCTCAGAAGGTCGTGTACGACGCTTTTGACATCATCAAGGAGAAGACCGGTAAGGAACCCCTGGAGGCCTTCACCGAAGCAATGAACAACATCATGCCCAGCCCCGAAGTTAAGGCTCGCCGTGTCGGCGGTGCAACTTACCAGGTTCCTATCGAAGTAAGACCTGCACGTCGTCAGACTCTCGGCCTGCGCTGGCTGGTAGGCTACGCCCGTAAGCGCAGCGAAAAGACCATGAAGGAGCGTCTTGCAGGCGAAATCATGGATGCCTGCAACAATCTCGGCGCATCTGTCAAGAAGCGTGAAGATACTCACAAGATGGCAGACTCCAACAAGGCTTTCGCACACTTCAGATGGTAATCTGATCAGGAGAATTATATGCCCAGACAGTATTCACTCGAAAAAACAAGAAATATCGGAATCATGGCTCACATCGATGCCGGCAAGACTACGACCACAGAGCGTATTCTTTATTACACCGGTGTCAATTACAAAATCGGTGAGACTCATGAGGGTACCGCAACAATGGACTGGATGGAGCAGGAGCAGGAGAGAGGTATCACCATCACCTCCGCTGCTACCACTTGTCATTGGAAGGACACCCGCATAAACATCATCGACACCCCGGGTCACGTTGACTTCACCGTTGAGGTCGAGCGCTCACTGCGTGTTCTCGACGGATGTGTCACCGTGCTCTGCGCCAAAGGCGGTGTAGAGCCCCAGTCCGAAACTGTATGGAGACAGGCAGACCACTACAACGTTCCCAGAATGATATACGTCAACAAGATGGATATCATGGGCGCAGATTTCTTCAATGTACTCGGTATGGTACACGACAGACTCAAGTGCAACGCCGTTCCCATTCAGCTTCCTATCGGTGCTGAAGCTGATTTCAGGGGTATAATCGACCTGGTGGAAATGAATGCCCGCATCTTTTATGATGATCTCGGCAATGACATGCGTACTGAGGAAATCCCCGAGGATATGCGTGAGATGGCCGAGGAATACCGCATAAATATGCTGGAAGCCATTTCCGATTTCGATGACGAGATAATGATGCGTTATCTCGAAGGCGAAGAAATTCCTCAGGATATGATCCGCAAGGCAATCAGAGCGGCAACCGTTTCCGTAAAAATGGTTCCCGTTGTCTGCGGAACTTCCTATAAAAACAAAGGCGTTCAGAAGCTTCTGGATGCAATCGTGGATTATATGCCCTCTCCGCTGGATATTCCCGCAATAAGCGGCACTAATCCCAAGACCGATGCAGAGGAGACCCGCGAGGCCTCCGACGAAGCTCCCTTTGCGGCGCTGGCATTCAAGATCATGACCGACCCCTTCGTAGGTCGTCTGAGCTTCTTCCGTGTATACTCCGGTATGCTGGAAGCCGGCAAAACCGTAATGAACTCTTCCAAGGGTCAGCGTGAGCGTATCGGACGCATTCTGCTTATGCACGCAAACCACAGAGAAGACCTCGCGGTCGTTTATTCCGGTGATATCGCAGCTGCGGTTGGCCTGAAGAACACCACAACGGGTGATACTCTCTGTGATGAAAAAGCTCCCATTGTCCTTGAATCCATGGAATTCCCCGAGCCTGTAATCCGTGTTGCAATCGAGCCCAAGACCAAAGCCGGTCAGGAGAAGATGGCAATCGCACTGCAGAAGCTGGCAGAGGAGGACCCCACCTTCAAGACCTATACGGATGAAGAAACGGGTCAGACCATTATCGCCGGCATGGGCGAGCTCCACCTTGAGATTATTGTGGACAGACTTCTGCGGGAGTTTAAGGTTGAAGCAAACGTAGGTAAGCCCCAGGTATCCTATAAGGAAACCATCACCAAGGAAGCCACCGTCGATACACGTTACGCACGTCAGACCGGCGGTAAAGGTCAGTTCGCACACTGCAAGATTACTGTTGAGCCCAACGAGCCCGGCAAGGGTTATGAGTTCATCAATAAGATTACGGGCGGTGCAATTCCCAAGGAGTACATTCCTTGTGTTGACCAGGGCATTCAGGGTGCAATGCAGGCAGGTGTGCTTGCAGGCTATCAGGTTGTTGACGTGAAGGTAACTCTTATTGACGGCTCCTATCACGAGGTTGACTCTTCTGAAATGGCCTTCAAGATCTGCGGCAGTATGGCATTTAAGGAAGCCTGTGCAAAGGCCGGCCCCACTCTGCTTGAACCTATAATGAAAGTCGTCGTAACCGCACCCGATGAATATATGGGTGACGTTATGGGCGATGTAAACTCAAGACGCGGACAGATTTCCGGCAGCGATATCAGAAACGGTACCGCAACTGTGGAAGCAAACGTTCCGCTGTCCTCCATGTTCGGTTATGCGACTGACCTGAGAAGCAAGACTCAGGGCAGAGCAACCTACAGCATGGAACCCAGCCACTATGTTGAAATCCCCAAGAATCTCATTGAGACTCTTGTCGGAGGACGCAGATAAGGCTGATTAAACTAAAGCAAAACAAATTTTATAATAATTATTTTGTAATTTTATCTGAGGAGGATATTCACAATGGCAAAACAGATGTTCGACAGATCCCTGCCCCACGTTAATATCGGCACCATCGGTCATATCGACCACGGCAAGACCACTCTGACCGCTGCTATCACCAAGTACCTGGCACTCCAGGGCGGCGCAGAGTACACCGACTACTCTTCCATCGACAAGGCTCCCGAAGAGAGAGAACGTGGTATCACCATCAACACCGCACACGTTGAGTACAAGACTGCAAACCGTCACTATGCTCACGTTGACTGCCCGGGCCACGCTGACTATATCAAGAACATGATCACCGGCGCTGCTCAGATGGACGGCGGCATCCTCGTTATCGCTGCTTCCGACGGCCCCATGGCTCAGACCCGCGAGCACCTTCTGCTTGCACGTCAGGTTAACGTTCCTTCCATCCTGGTATTCCTGAACAAGTGCGACCAGGTTGACGATGACGAACTCCTCGAGCTCGTTGAGATGGAAGTTCGTGAACTCCTCGACTTCTACGGCTTCCCCGTAGATGACACCCCCATCATCCGCGGCTCCGCTCTTATTGCTCTTACCTGCGAGTCCAACGATCCCAACCACGCAGACTATGCTTGCATCAAGGAACTCATGGACGCAGTTGACAGCTGGATTCCCACTCCCGACCGCAAGGCAGACCAGCCCTTCCTTATGCCTATCGAAGACGTATTCACCATCTCCGGCCGCGG
This sequence comes from Oscillospiraceae bacterium, assembly GCA_045599385.1. GTDB lineage: Bacteria > Bacillota > Clostridia > Oscillospirales > Oscillospiraceae > F23-B02. The sequence continues at coordinate 9,342 of JAZRVW010000051.1, forward strand.
CACCGTTACCACCGGTCGTGTAGAGCGTGGTCGCGTTAAGGTTGGCGACAAGGTTCAGATCGTCGGCCTGAAGGACGAGATCTCCGAGACCACCGTTACCGGTACTGAGATGTTCCACAAGCAGCTCGAGTACGCAGAAGCAGGCGATAACGTCGGCACTCTGCTCCGCGGCGTTGCAAAGAAGGACGTTGAGCGTGGACAGGTTCTGGCAGCTCCCGGCTCCATCAACCCCCACACCAAGTTCACCGGCCAGGTTTACGTTCTGTCCAAGGACGAAGGCGGCCGTCATACTCCTTTCTTCAACAACTACCGTCCTCAGTTCTACTTCCGTACCACCGACGTTACCGGCGTTATCAACCTTCCCGACGGCGTTGAAATGTGCATGCCCGGCGATAACGTTGACATGAACGTTGAACTGATCACCCCCATCGCAATCGAGAACGGCCTCCGCTTCGCTATCCGTGAAGGCGGCCGCACTGTCGGTTCCGGTGTTGTTATTGCTATCAACGAGTAATAAACACTTAAATGAAAAAGAGTACCCGATTGGGTACTCTTTTTCGTTTTTATGGAGGGAACACGGCCTATTTTATTCCGTGCATGAAGCCGTTTAAATCTGCGGCGTGAATGTCGCCGCCGAGTACACGGCAGCCGCTGACATATAACGTTGCGTATACTGTTCCGCTGTAGTTCGGGTAATTTGTGACTACATAGGTATACTGGGTACATTCAAGACCTGAGCATGAGGAAAAATCGTAGCCCTGCTCATCCTGCATTTTCACATAGCTTTCCATGATTTTACCGAAGTCTTCGGGAAGAATGACTTTTTGTGAGCTTTCGCTTGATAAATCAATCTCCCAGCCGAAGCCGGAAAGGTACTCCTCTCTGCCCTCGGGGGAAGAAACATTTATGATTTCGCTTTTTCCGAAGCCGCTGCCGTTGCTGCAGAGTATAACCGCAGCTATGAGAATGACTGCCAGAATTATGAGCAGTATTACCGCGTCTTTCTTCGTAAGCTTAATACGGTTTGTATTCTTTTTCATGATATTTCCCTCGAAAACAGTCGTTAATTTACATTGAGTTCTTATTTTCCTGTATTAATATGATATAATAATTACGGTGATTTTATGCCAGCTATAAGACTTGACAAGCTGATTTCCGAGTGCGGACTTGCAACACGCAAGGAGATTAAACAGATGATAAAATCCGGCAGAGTGACGGTTGACGGCGCTGTTGCATCAGCACCCGAACAGAAGCTCGATCCGGAGCAGGCTGTCGTAACACTTGACGGCGAAATCGTCTGCTACAAAAAATTTCATTACTATATGCTCAATAAGCCTGCGGGAATACTTTCCGCCACAGATGACGGAAAGCAGAGAACCGTGCTTGACCTTGTAACTCCCGAAATGCGTAAAATGGGGCTTTTTCCCGTGGGCCGACTGGATAAGGAAACAACGGGACTTCTGCTTCTGACTGATGACGGTGAGTTTGCACATAAGGTGATTTCGCCTAAGTCTGAGGTCATCAAGGTATATCACGCCTGTACTGACGGCGCGGTGAATACCGATGATGTGAAAGCCTTTGCTGAGGGAATTGTGCTTGCCGACGGCACACAATGTCTGCCTGCGGGGCTGAAGCCTCTTGCAGACGGAAGCTGTCTTGTTGAAGTAATGGAGGGAAAGTACCACCAGGTTAAACGAATGCTGGCCTCACGCGGAAAGCCCGTAATTAGCCTTAACAGACTGTCCATAGGCGGACTTAAGCTTGATGAAAGCCTTGCGCAAGGCGAATTTCGGGAAATTTCTGAAACTGAGTTGTGCAGAGTGCTAAGTAAAAATTAACCAAAATTCTGCTGATATTTTGTATCTTTTTGCAAGTTTATTTGATAATTTTTTGGAAAGTTCACAATTTTTATACCTTTCTCTATTGAAAATCGCACAAAAAAGTATTATTATGTAGAAAGTTAAGATGCAAGACTATCGTTAAAATACCCATAACATTTAGGGAGGATATAAGAATGTCAAGCAGAATTTTCCAAAGTGTTATTGTTCAGATTAAAGAAGCGACAGACAGATGCATAGGAATTGTTGACGATCAGGGATTTGTTATTACCTGCAGCGAGCTGCCCATGATCGGCTCCCGCCTTGATGATTTCCAGAGCCTTAACTTTGACTCCACCGAATCCGTGCTGGCCTCCGCTATGAGAACCTATAAAATACTCGGCAACAGCAACACCAAGTTTGATTATGCGGTTTTTGTCGAGGGAACAGATGAAATGGCAAGAGTAAGCTGCATGATGGCAGCGGTTGCCTTTAACGAAGCAAAGACCAACTACGAGGAAAAGCACAACAAGGCCGCATTCCTTAAGAATATAATCTCCGATAATATTCTCCCGGGTGACGTATATGTCAGAACCAAGGAGCTGCATTTTGTTCCCGATGTTCCCAGGGCGCTGCTCCTGGTGCGTCAGGTTGACCGCGCGGACGTTGCCTCCGTTGAAGTTATGCAGAGCCTTTTCCCCGATAAGCAGCATGACTTTGTTATTAGCGTCAATGAAACCGACGTTGTTGTTATCAAGGAGCTGCCCGGTGGGGAGAATACCGCGGAGGTCAAGGCCATTGCCGAAAGCATTGAAAATGCGCTGAAGAACGAGCTTCAGATAAAGTGCATTGTCGGTATCGGCACCACCGCAAAGCATCTGCGTGAGCTTGCCGATCGCTATAAGGAAGCCCAGATTGCCATTGATGTGGGTAGAGTCTTCGAGTCGGACAAGACCATAATCAGCTATGAAAACCTCGGTATCGGCAGAATCATCTATCAGCTTCCCACAACTCTCTGCGAGATGTTCCTGAATGAAGTTTTCAAGAAGAATCCCATTGAAACGCTTGACGAGGATACGCTTGAAACCATCAACAAGTTCTTTGAGAACAACCTGAACGTTTCCGAAACATCACGCAAGCTGTACGTTCACCGCAACACTCTGGTTTACCGTCTTGAAAAAATCAAGAAGCTCACCGGTCTTGACCTGCGCGAGTTTGACGATGCCATCGTATTCAAGGTGGCCATGATGGTAAAGCAGTATCTCGATTCTGTGAACAAGTCTTAAACGGTGCGGCGCACGCCGTATCCATAATCCCCAGGAGGATATACTTATATGGTTCAGATGAATAATGTGACCATGGTTTACGAAAACAGCGATGTCGCTGCTTTAGATGACGTAAGCCTGACAATTAATGAGGGCGAGTTTGCGTTTCTGGTCGGTCCCTCCGGTTCCGGCAAGACCACTATCATTAAGCTCCTGACGGGCGAAATCCGTGCGTCAGACGGTGAAGTCATTGTAAACGGCTTCAATATGAATGAAATCAAGCCCCGCAAGATGCCTTTTATGAGAAGAACGCTGGGTGTCATTTTCCAGGATTTCCGTCTTATTGAAAAGATGAGCGTTTATGACAATGTTGCTTTCGCAATGCGTGTTGTGGGCGCAACAAACAAGGAAATCAAGGCAAGAGTACCCCATGTTCTTGAACTGGTCGGACTTGAGGGCCGCGAAAAGCGACTCCCTGCAGAGCTTTCCGGCGGCGAACAGCAGCGTGTTGCAATTGCCCGCGCTCTTGTAAATAATCCCACCATGATTATCGCCGACGAGCCTACGGGCAACCTCGACCCTGTGCGCAGCCTTGAGCTCATGCTCCTGCTTGAGAAGATTAACGAGATGGGAACTACAATTCTGGTAGTTACTCACGAGAAGGAACTGGTCAACGCTTTCTCCAAGCGCGTTATCGCCATTGACGGCGGCCACCTGATCAGTGACGGAATGGACGGGTATTACAGCTATGAAATTGAATAGATACGGTTATTTGATAGGTGAAGGCTTCCGCAATATTTTTATTCACGGCTTCATGTCCTTCGCATCTATCACAATTATAATGGCATGTCTTATCGTAATGGGCAGCTTCACCCTTCTCGACGTCAATATCAATAATATAATTGACGACATCGGCGATCAGAATCAGATTCTGGCATTTGTCGATGAAAACTTGTCAGCAGATGAAGCCGCTGCCAAGCTTCAGACGAAAATCGAGGCAGTTGACAATGTTGCTGAAGTTAAGTTCATGAGCAACAGCGAAGCACGTGATAACTTCATGGAAAACTATGATGAGTCCATGATGGAGGGCATCGGTGATGATGTTTTCCGCCACCGCTTTGTTATTCAGCTCACTGACCTCAGCCTTATGGATGAAACTCAGGCAGCATTGCTTAATATTGACGGAATCGAAAAGGTCAACGCACCTACTGAATTTGCCGATAAGTTCATCTCCGTGAGAAACGTTGTAAGCGCCGTTTCTCTCGCTCTGATTATTATTCTTGTTGCTGTCTCGCTGTTTATCATTACCAATACCATCAAGCTTGCAACCTTCGGCAGACGAGAGGAAATTGCAATCATGAAGATGGTCGGTGCGTCAAACAGCTTTATCCGCTGCCCCTTCGTTGTTGAAGGTCTTATCCTCGGCATTGTCGGCGGTGGACTTGCATTCCTTGCACAGTGGGGACTTTATGAGGTCCTTCAGAACAAAATTGCCGAATTTATCGGCTTCTCCTTTATCTCCATCGTGCCTTTCTCCCAGGTAGGACTGCTTGTGTTCCTGGTATTCATGGCAGTTGGCGTGCTTGTGGGTGCCTTCGGCGGCACAATCGCAATAAAGAACTTCCTCAAGGTTTAAGGTGGCAGTAATGAACAGAAGACTTATTGTATCTATCATTGCAATCATTCTTGCGATTATGATGATTCTCAGCGTTGTGCTTGCGGCTCTGCCCGCAAACGTTTTCGGAACTGCGGCTGCAGCGGACGTGTTCGGTGAAATCTGCACCGCGCTGCCGTTTGCTGCAATTGCGGCGTGACTACATAAACAATATTGACGGGCAGTCCGGTGACTGTCCGTCAATTGTGGTATTAGGAAAGGGGAATGCTCCTTGAGTAAAAAACCATCAGACGCCCGAATCGACAAAAAAAGAAAGCTCAGTCTGTATATAATAATTTGCCTTGTCCTGATTATTGCCACGGCACTGATAACCTATAAGCTTGCCGTAGGCGATTTTTCCAGCAGGGAAGAGCTCAACAATGCAAAGCGATTTGCGGAGATTGAGCAGGTGATTGCCGATAACTACATCGGTGATGTTGACGAGGAGGCTATGCGCGGCGCCGCTTCGGCAGCAATGGTGCGCTCACTCGGCGATAAGTGGAGCTATTACATGACCGCCGACGAATATTCCGCGTATTTGCTGTCCAGCGCAAACGAATTTGCGGGCGTTGGAATGAATATTGCCGTAAACAAGGACGGCCATTTCGAAATCTGTGCCGTTGAACCGGGCACGGTTGCGGAAAGTGCGGGTCTTGCCGAAGGGCAGATTCTTGTTTCCGTTGACGGCCAGAAGGTAAAAGGCATGAGCCTCAGCGAAATCCAGACACTTATCCGCTCAAAGCTCAATGTTGACTTTGACATTGTTGTCAAGGACAGCAGCGGTGATGAGATGTCCGCAACCCTAAGCTGTGCGGCGAGCTATAAGAGCCCTGTTTCCTACAAGCTCATGAAGGATAATGTGGGTTATGTACGCATAAAGAATTTTGAAGCGGGCAGCGGCGATGACGCGAAAGCGGCAATTGACTTCCTTATTTCCTCGGGTGCAACCTCTTTTGTGTTTGACCTGCGCGATAATCCCGGCGGACTGTTTGACGAGATGAGCAAGGTGCTGGATTATCTGCTTCCCGACGGTACGCTTTATTCCACCGTCGATAAGGACGGCAACACCGCCACGGTGAAATCGGATAAAATCTGCCTTAAGTACAAAATGTCTGTTATTATCAATGCAAACAGCTACAGCGCTGCGGAGTTTTTTGCAGTTACGCTTCAGGAATACAACTGGGCAACCATCGTAGGCGAGCAGACAAGCGGCAAATCCAGAAATCAGATAACCGTTGAGCTGTCTAACGGTGATGCGCTGCACATTTCAACAGAGAAGTATATTACGTCAAAGGGCGTTGACCTTGCCGAAGTCGGCGGAGTAACCCCCAATGTTGCTGTTTCTAAGGACGCTGACGCCAAGGACGATGTTCAGCTTGAAGCGGCGATAAACGCGATTAAAACATTGAGTTGACAATACAGCTCAATAAAAATATAATATTAGACCGAAAATAATGATTTTCATATAAAAGGAGATTTTTATTATGGCTATCGAAAGCAGATATAAAATGAGCCAGGAGCGCCTTGATGCGCTGAAGGCAGAGCTCCAGTATCTTGAAACCGACAAGGCTAAGGAAGTTGCCGAGCAGATTAAGGAAGCACGTTCCTTCGGTGACCTTTCCGAGAACAGCGAATATGACGAAGCTAAGTCCGAGCAGGGCAAGCTTTATTCCAAGATTGCCGAAATTCAGGACCTTATTGCAAACGCCGAAATTGTTGATCACGTTGAGGTTCACAACGCATTTGCAGTTTCCCTTGGAAGCAGAATCAAGGTAAAGGACATGGAGGAAGGCTTTGAGGACGAATATGAAATCGTCGGCTCTCAGGAAGCAAACCCCATGCTTGGCAAGGTTTCCGATGACTCTCCCTTCGGCCGCGCACTTTACGGCCACGTTGCAGGCGATAAGGTCAAGGTTGACGCACCTGCAGGTGAAATCCTTTTTGAAATTCTTTCTGTTGAAAATGACTGATTTGAGGACCGGATATGAGCGAGAATAATAACATTGAAGCTCCCGTTCAGGAGCTCAGCGAAATCCTTCAGGTAAGACGCGATAAGCTTAAGACATTGCAGGAGGAGGGAAGAGACCCCTTCCAGCAGACCAGATTTGTAAGAAGTGCCTACTCTGCCGATATTAAGGGAGATTATGAGGCATTTGACGCAAAGACCGTTCAGGTAGCAGGACGAATCATGTCCAAGCGCGGCATGGGCAAGGCAATCTTCTGTCACATTAAAGATGACAAGGGCCTGATTCAGCTCTATATCCGCAAGGACGCTGTTTCCGAGCAGGAATTTGCCGACTTCCGCAAGTATGACATCGGCGATATCATCGGTGTCAGCGGTTATGTTTTCAAGACCAAGACCGAGGAAATCTCCGTTCACGTTGAGTCCGTTGTGCTCCTTTCAAAGAGCCTGCGTCCTCTGCCCGAGAAGTTCCACGGCATGACCAACACCGAACTCAAGTACCGCCAGCGCTATGTTGACCTCATCGTCAACGATGACAGCCGCCGCAATTTTGAGATTCGCTCCAAGCTTGTTACCTATCTCCGCAGCTTCCTTGACGGACGCGGCTTTATGGAGGTTGAAACTCCCGTTCTCAACCTTATTTCAGGCGGCGCAACCGCACGCCCCTTCATTACCCACCACAACACCCTTGACCTCGATATGTATCTGCGCATTGCCACCGAGCTTAACCTCAAGCGCCTTATTGTCGGCGGCATTGAGCGCGTTTACGAAATCGGACGTCAGTTCCGCAATGAAGGCATGGACACCAAGCACAACCCCGAGTTCACCACCGTTGAGCTTTATCAGTCCTATGCTGACTTCAACGACATGATGGATCTCTTTGAAGATTTCCTCTCCGGCGCGGCTATGGAAATCCTCGGCACCTACAAGGTGAGATGGCAGGAACAGGACGTTGACCTTACTCCCGGTTGGGAGCGTCTTACCATGGCAGAGGCAGTAAAGAAGTATCTGGGCGTTGACTTTATGGCTATCGACAATGACGCGGACGCGGTTGCAGCCGCAAAGAGCGTCGGCGTTGACATGGAAAAGAAGGAGCAGACCTGGGGTCACGCTCTTTACGAGTGCTTCGACCAGAAGGTTGAGGAAAAGCTCATTCAGCCCACCTTCATCACCATGCACCCCGTTGACGTTTCTCCTCTGGCAAAGCGCTCTCCCAAGGACGCACGTCTTACCGAACGCTTTGAGCTTTTCATCTGCCACAGCGAAATGGGCAACGCCTTCTCCGAACTCAACGACCCCATCGACCAGAAGCAGCGCTTCATGAAGCAGGTTGAGCTTCGCGCAAAGGGCGATGACGAGGCGGGCATGATGGACGACGACTTCATCAACGCTCTTGAGTACGGTATGCCTCCCACGGGCGGTCTGGGCATCGGCATTGACCGCTGTGCAATGCTGCTGTGCGGCGCAAACTCAATCCGCGATGTTATTCTCTTCCCGACAATGAAACCGCTGGACTGATATAGAGATACTTAGAGATTTATGGGGACTTGCGGTAGGTTCATCACCGGTTTGTCTCAGATTTCCATAAAAAATACAGCCGTCATTTGATTGACGGCTGTATTTTTTTGAACAAAACTTGTAATTTACGCGAAAAACTATTATAATTCAGTCAACCGCATTTTCGGAAAATTTGAACGGAGGAAGAATTGATGAGTAAGAAGATTATCGGACTTTTGCTTTGCATTGCAATGGTATTCAGCCTCGCTGTTACCGCATTTGCAGCTCAGCCCGAATATGAAACGGTAACGGGGGAGTACACCTATTGTCCTTCTCTGGGCTTTCTTGATCCCATAGGCAATCAGACCGGCAGCTTTACTTACAGCGATGAATATTTCACACGCTCCGGCTATGAGTATAACCATGACCTTGCAATCATGACCATGGTTTTGAACCAGACCTGCTTTGCCAGCGCTTCCAGTTCAACTGACGGCTGGGACACCGCAAACTCAAACTTCAACGCACTTGTTGCCAAGTGCGGCTTTGAAAACATTGACTGTAATGCCGATGCAGTAAGCCACCCCGGCGGAGAAACCATCGGCGCCTATGCCGCAACCAAGGAGCTTTCCGTAAACGGTGTGGATTACACCCTTATCGCACTGGGTGTCCGCGGTCACAACTACGGCGGCGAGTGGTACAGCAACTTCGATATGGGCTATGAAGGCGACCACGCAGGCTTTGCCGACGCACGCGACAAGGTTCTTTCTTTCCTGAAGGACTACGTTGCCGAGTACGGCATTACCGGCCCCGTAAAAATCTGGCTCACGGGCTACAGCCGCGGCGCAATTACTGCCAACATGGTTGGCGGCGAGCTGGACAAGGGCTTTGAAATCGGCGAAGGCGTAAGCTTTGATACCCGCGACCTTTACTGCTATACCTTTGAAACCCCTGCAGGCACCTCCGACGCTAACTGCCATGACGCAGTATTCTGCAACATTCACAATATCCTCAACTATAACGACTTTGTTCCTATGGTGAGCTTTGAAGCATGGGGACATTCCCGCTACGGCATTGATTATTATCTGCCCTGCCGCCAGTATGACGATTTCTACTATGAGCTCAAGCCCGAGGTTGACGCTCAGCTCAAGGAGCTTGGCTGGATGAGCATTCTCGGCCTGCCCATCGATACTATTGACGATTTCCACTACATCACCCTCAATCCTCTCCAAATTGGCGAGAAGAGCAAGCTTACCCAGATTGAGTTCTATGACGAGGTGCTGACTGCGCTGTTTGACACCATGGCACCTGACCGCGCATATTACGTTGATAATCTGCAGGCGGATATTCAGGAGCTCAGCAAGACGCTCCTCGGTGTTGATACCGCACGTCTGATAAACGCTCTTGGCATTTTCGGCAAAAGCTTTGTATCACTCGATAACCTTTCTGCACTTGTTGCATCAATCGGAACCGACAGCTCGGCTGTTGATTTAACCGTTGATCTCTTCATGGAGGCAATGCAGGAGGCTCAGTGCGCAGACTATAACGGCGATCAGGTTCGTGCAATGCTGTCCAAGTTTGCACCCCTGCTCCTCAACTTTGTCAAGGCATATCCCGATACTGCGCTTACATTGCTGGGCAACCTTATTCAGATTCTCAACGCACATTTCCCCGAAATCGGCCTTACATGGATGCGCGTAACTCCCGCGTACTTCTTTGAGGCTCAGAATCCCAACTACGTAAACGGCGTATTTGATTTTAACGGTGACAAGCTGCCCGACCTCTTTAATGACGTGAAGGCAGGGGACTGGTGCTATGACGCTGTCAAGTGGGCACGCGACAATGGCATCACCAAGGGCATTAACGAAAATGAGTTTGCCCCTAATGCCGACTGCACTCGCGGACAGGTTGTAACATTCCTCTGGCGTGCCGCAGGCTCTCCCGAACCCGCAGCCTCAAAGTGCCCATTCACCGACGTTTCCGCCTCCAGCCCCTATTACAAGGCAATTCTCTGGGTATCTGAAAACGGCATCACCAAGGGCGTTGACGCAAGCCACTTTGCTCCCGACCTTGCCTGCACCCGCGCACAGATCGTAACATTTATCTGGCGTTATGAGGGTGAGCCTGCCGTATCCGCAAGCTGCCCCTTCACCGACGTTTCCGCCTCCAGCCCCTATTACAAGGCAATTCTCTGGGCATCTGAAAACGGCATCACCAAGGGCGTTGACGCAAGCCGCTTTGCCCCCGACAATGTCTGCACCCGCGCACAGAT
>JAZRVW010000052.1:0-7467 GCA_045599385.1 Oscillospiraceae bacterium
TCGCCAAGCGCTTCAATACCACGCCGTCGAGGGTCGAGCGCGCCATCCGCCACGCCATTGAAGTCGCCTGGGACAGGGGCGACATCGAGGTGCTGCAGAAGTTCTTCGGCTATACGGTGTCGAACATCAAGGGCAAGCCCACAAATTCGGAATTCATCGCAATGATAGCTGACTGTCTTTCCCTCCGTCAGAAGCAGGGCGTGAGGTAAGAAAAGCGCCGATTATATTCCCATAAACTCTCCTGATTTATTGGCTGTAAAATGCCGATGAACAGGAGAGTTTTTTGCTGTGCCTGCTTCATAGGTTTATTTCTGCAAAATACCGACATATATTCTTGAAAATGTCTTGTGTTTTATTTATAATTATTTCATTGATATAAACAAACAGAAAGCGACAAAGCAGATATAAGGAGGAGCCGATATGAAATGCCCACGTTGCGGCAGAGACCTGCCGGATAATGCAAAGTTCTGCGCCGGCTGCGGAGAAAGTCTGAACCCGGGAAAAACAAAAAAGCAGGCTGCGGCTGAAGAAAGGGCGGCTAAGCGCGCAGGAAGAATCAGCCTTAAAGCGCCCGTAATTGCCCTTGTGATTACGATGCTTATGCTTGTGGCCGCGATTTTCTTCATTTTCTATGACGGCGGCAGCGAGGACAGCCCCAAGGAAACGAAGGAGCCGGAAGCAACCGCGGAGCCTGCGGGCGAGGCGGAATACAAGCTGGACGATATCGAGAAGAAGAAATCCGACACGGGCGTAATGAACGGTCTTGCCGGCGATGAAGGCAGCTCCGCGGCGGTAAGGGAAGAGATTGCCCAAGTGGAAAACGCCATGGATATTGCCGAGCAGGAGCTTCGCTTCACTCCCGATGAGGAGGGCAATCCCTCCGAATACGCGGTGCTTACCGAGGACAATATTTACGGCTATCTTTACAGAGCCGAGGATTACCTCTACGACCTTGAGAGCGAGGGTGTAATTTCGGGCTTCACCCGTGAGGACACCTGCATAATCATTGACCTGTCCGACGGCGGCTCCTACATTTACGCGCCTGAGCTTGAGGGCTATGACGCAGGCGCTCAGCCCGTGCTGAACGTTGCAACCTACCAGCCCTGCCTTGACGGCTACGCAGGGGGCGGCGCCGAATCCTTTATGCACCTCATCGACGACGGAGCAGGGCTGATTGACAGCAGCTTCGACGCCTATGTCTTTGATAACGGAGGAGGCAGCGATGCCGACTACAACAACGGCGAGGTAATTCCCGCCTCCTGCATCGAGTACGGCCAGTATCACGTTGTTCTCTGGCACGGTCACGGCGCCTATTCCGAAGACTACGGCTCACTTCTGGTAATCGGAATTGAGAGAAACGATGAAAACGACAGGCTTTACAAGAAGGCGCTGGACAATCACGCAATGTTCTACGGTGACGACTGCTATTTTGTAGGCCCCGAGTTCTTCAGCCGTTACCTTGAGGACGGCGCCCTTGAAAACACCGTTGTCTATCTCGGCGCCTGCTCAAGCGCGAAGGACTCCCGACTTGGAGATGCCCTCATTGCAAAGGGCGCGGTAGCGGTGTACGGCAACGACGATGTTATTCACACGACCTACAATCTGAGAATGATATACGCGGTTTGCGAGGGACTTTGCCAGACCTATTCCGACGGAAGCCATTACAGCGTTTCCGAAGCCCTGGAATATGCCAAGGATAAGGAGGGCGAAAGCGACACCGGCGACTGCAGCGCGGAGGTTGTGCTCAACACCACAAACAAGAATTTTGCGCTTGACTGGTACGAGGACGAGATAGTTGCCGACCGTGACGTTGTGCTTGTTCTCGACGTATCCGGCAGCATGGACGGTGAACCCCTTGACGAAACCGTTGAGGCCGCCCACGGCTTTGTTGACACCGTGCTGGACAATCAGGCCATGATAGGTCTTGTGACCTACAGCGACTATGCTTCTCTTGAGGTTGACTTCACACGCAGGCAGGCAATTCTCGACAACGCAATTGACGATATTTACAGCCAGGATATGACCAACACCGAGGACGGTCTGCGCATGGCGGCGGATATGCTCAGGGAAAGCGATGCGGAGAAGAAAATTATTGTGCTCATGACCGACGGTCTTCCCAATGAGGGACTTGAGGGCGATGCTCTTATCAGATATGCCGAGGAGCTCCGCGAGGAAGGCATTTACATATACACGCTGGGCTTCTTCCAGAATATGACCGGAGAGGACATCTATTACGCCCAGCGTCTGCTTGAGGGCATGGCCTCCGACGGCTGTCACTATGAGGTTGATGATGCTTCAAATCTTGTCTACTTCTTCGGTGACATTGCCGACCAGATTAACGGTCAGCATTACATCTACATCAAAATCGCCTGCCCCGTTGACGTTACCGTAAAGTATGACGGCGAAACTCTGAGCTCCGATGAGGACAAGCTCAACACCCGAACCTCCTTCGGCTCCCTGACCTTTGAAAACGTCAATGACGAGGACTATTATGATGACTATTACGACGAGGAGGACGACGAGGACAGGGTAAAAATCCTCCGTCTGAAAGACGGCGTTGAATATGACATAAGCATCAGAGGAACGGGCTACGGCACCATGGACTACACCATAGGTCTCATGGACGACAAGGGCGAGTATGCCGACTTCCGCAGTTTTGAAAACATCAACATTACGGACCTCACCAGAATTGACACCGTTGCAAGCTCTTCCGCGGAAAAAACCGTGCTCAGCGTCGATGCCGACGGCGACGGAAAATACGATATTGAGTATGAGGCGGGCCCCAACGGCTACGGTCAGGTTGTTGAGCACAGCTCCGATGTTGTGCTCTGGTGCATTGCGGGCGCAGGACTGCTCGGCGCAGTCATTTCCGCCGTGATAATTTCGGTGCGCGTAAAACGCAGACGCGCCGCCGCATAATGCGAAGCGTGCGTTCTGCCGAAATGTGCCGTTTGTTTTTAATTTGACAAAAAATAAACAGAGGCTTGTTGTTCTTGACATAAAGTATAAACGAAACTATAATTGTTATTGTTGAAATGTGCAAAAAATATAAAAAGGAGATAGCAAAATGAAAAAATTTGTAGCACTGGTACTTGCACTTATGCTGTGCCTGTCCCTCTGCGCATGCGGCGGAAGCGGCGCAAGCTCACCCGAGAAGGCAGTTGAAAATGCCTATGCAAAGTATGACAACGTTAAAGACATGTATGAGGCACGCGGCATCGACCTCGAGGCATCCCTTAAGCAGTCCCTGATGGATATGGCTAAGGGCGAAAAGCTCAAGGACATCAAGGACGAATTCCTAGATGACTGGCCCGATGCATTCTCTTGGAGATTTGGCGATGCAGGCGACAAGATTTCCTCCCTCATCGGCGCTGACAAGCTCGGCGAGTACAGAACCGATATGGCAAACGCAGCCTCTCTCGAAGAGTTTGTCGACCTTTTTGTTGAGCTTTACGTTCTCTACTACGACACCTACCTCGGTGAAGTCCGCGAACTGAGCTACGTTGATGACTTTGACGATGACATTACAGTTGAAAAGGTAGACCAGATTTCCGTAAGAGAGCTTGAAGGCAAGGATTATAACGAAGCATACGCTGAGCTTGCAGAAGATTTTGCAGACAGCGGCTGTGTATATCTGTTCGAGCTTAGTGATGTTGAGGCAATCTACTCCGTAGCATTTGTTAAGACCTACAGCGACAGCGACACCGATAGTGTTGACTTCGACGACGGCTGGTATGTCATCGAAACCTCCGAGGGCTGCTTTATCTTCTGATAAACTGTAAAGCAGTTCGGAATTACGAATTACATAAAAAAGCGGACGGCTTTGCCGTCCGCTTTTTTATGCCGCCTGCTTTTTCAGCGGTGAGTTAAACAGAATCAGTGCAAGCTGCGCAAGGGGATAACCGTACCATACGTAATAACGCAAGGCATCGGTGATGCCGAGCATTTCGAGGAAAATGAAAATATCCGTTGCGTAAAACAGCACGATGGCAAAGGGAAGAATTAAATACTGTCCCTTTGCGGCAAAGGAAAAAGCAAAGTTGCTGCACAGATTATAGCCTATGATTGCGATGTAAAGGAGAATGAGGAAGAACATTACGGGCTGGGGCTCTTCGGGCACGGTGAAGGCCGCGATGCCCAGTGCCGCGGCAGTGAGCACCATGAAAACAAGACCCGTCCAAAAGCCGCAGCCGAAGTACTTAATGCCCCTTGCCTTTGCCGCCTTCACGAAGCAGCCCGCGTAAACTATGTGAGCCGCCATGAAAAATGCCGCGCCGGGATAGGTGGAAAAGCCGCCGATGCCGAAAACATCGGTCATGAAAAAATCGCCCACGGTGCTCAGCAGCATGGCAATCATGCAGAGCCTGCGGTTTTCGCCGCGAAGCTTAAAATACAGAAGCACGGACAGCGCGCTGAGGAAAACGGTCATGGCAATTTTGAGCCACAGAGGAATAATCGGAAGCATTGGGAAACCTCCTGCTTTGTTTTTCTACAATCATATCACACAGCAGTCTTTTACTGCAACAAAAAAGGTCCGTTCCCAGAACGGACCTTTTTGTATCGTTTGTTATGTATTATGCTTCGACCTTCTTGCCAACGGTTGCTCTGAGAATGAAGAGCACACCGACTGTCATCACAATGCCGATTGCGAGGCAAATCCATGCGTTCTGGATAAAGCCCGCGATGATGTAGTTCACGAAGGCAATTGCCGCAACGGTGAGCGCGTAGGGCAGCTGGGTGGAAACGTGCTGAATGTGGTCGCAGTTTGCACCGGCGGAGGCCATGATGGTGGTATCGGAAATGGGGCTGATGTGGTCGCCGCATACCGCACCTGCAAGGCAGGCGGAGATGCCGATCATGAGCAGAGCGCTGTCTGCATTGAAGATGGGGAGAACGATGGGGATGAGGATACCGAAGGTGCCCCAGCTTGTGCCGGTTGCAAATGCCAGACCGCAGGCAACCAGGAAGATGATTGCGGGAAGCATTGAGTACAGGCTTTCGGAAGCGGTTTCCATGAGACCTGCCACAAAGACGTCTGCGCCGAGAGCGCCGGTCATGTTCTTAAGGGTGAGTGCGAAGGTGAGGATAAGCAGCGCGGGAACCATGGCGTTGAAGCCCTTGGTGATGCAGGCGCAGGCTTCCTTGAAGCTTACGACGCGGCGGCAGATGAGGTAAATGAAGGTGAAGATAAGTGCAATGATGGAGCCCCAGGGCAGACCCACGGAGGCGTCGGTGTCGGCGAAGGAGTCGATGATGCTTGCGCCGTCCCAGAAGCCGCCGACGTACATCATGCCGATGATGCAGCAGACGATAAGAGCAACAATGGGAATAAGCATATCCCAGAGGCTTGCGCGCTCTACCTCGGCTTCTTCTTCGCCGCCGAGAGAACCGTTGTTGCCGCGGTAGGCTTCAAGCTCTGCCTTTGCCATGGGACCGTAGTCAAAGCCCATGATGGAAATTACGACAACGAATACGATAGTGAGAAGTGAGTAGAAGTTGTAGGGAATTGCCTGAATGAAAAGCTGAAGACCGGAGATGCCGGTGTCCAGATCGGAGGCGGTTGCGGAAACGGCGGCTGCCCAGGAGGATACGGGAGCAATCATGCAGATAGGAGCCGCGGTTGCGTCGATGATGTATGCGAGCTTGGGACGGGAAATCTTCTGAAGGTCGGTTACGGGACGCATTACGGAGCCTACGGTGAGGCAGTTGAAGTAGTCGTCAACGAAAATCAGAACGCCCAGAAGGAAGGTTGACAGCAGCGCGCCGACCTTGGTGTGAACGTGCTTTGCCGCCCACTTGCCGAAGGAGGCGGAGCCGCCGGCGGCGTTTATGAGAGCAACCATGATGCCGAGGATAACGAGGAACATGAAGATACCTGCGTTCCAGCCGTCTGCGATTGCGCCGACGAAGCCGTCGTTAATCATGGTGTCAAGTGCGCCGACGGGATTCATGCCCGCAACGAAGAGCGCACCCACGAGAATGCCGATGAACAGTGAGCTGTAGGTTTCCTTTGTGATGAGTGCAAGCACTATTGCCACAAGGGGAGGGACGAGGGCCCAGAAGGTGTTTACGAATTCCATTACGAATTCCTCCTGAAAAAGAAAAAATGTCATGAACAACAGCAAGATTACTGTTCATGACACAAAATACATAATGGACTTCGTTGGTCTGACAGCTCTCCGCTTAACGCGACAGTCCGACAGATATTATCTGTCGACCCAGGCATCAGACAATCGGGAAACCGTCTGATCCTTCGGCGGCGACCCCTTTCGTTTAACGCTTCCCGGCGTTTAACAAAACTACTCTTGGCAACCGCGCCTCTATCATGCCTTGTTCAATTGCCCTCATTCTATACACCAAACGCGTGTTTTGTCAATACTTTTTCAAAAGTTTATTCTTTAACGATGTAAAGCAACAAGCACTTGCTCATTTGGAAAGGGCATGATACAATATGTTGAATAAAAATTGCGGAGGGATTCGGTATGAAATACGGGTTTATAGGTCTCGGCAATATGGCGGGCGCCATCATCGAGGGAATGCACGCCAGCGGAAAATTCGGAAACGACACAATATTCGGCTTTAACCGCAGCGAAGGAAAAACCCTTGCCCTTGCGGAAAGCTGCGGTCTTGTTCCCTGCGGAAGCGCCGCAGAGCTTGTGGAAAAATCCGACGTGATTGTTCTTGCCGTGAAGCCCCAGGTCATGCCGAAGCTGCTTGAGGAAGTGGGCGGACTTATCTCAGAGGAAAAAACCGTACTCACCATCGCCGCGGGCAAAAGTACGGACTGGTACGCCGAAAGACTTAAGGAGGGCGTTGCCCTTGTGCGAATCATGCCCAACATAAATGCAAAAGTGAAAATGTCCGTCAGCGCGATATGCGGCGGAGAATACGCAGATGAAAAGGACATAAAAATTGCCGACGGCATTTTCTCAACCGTCGGCAAGGTGTATCATATTGAGGAAAGCATGTTCCCCGCCTTTTCCGCTTTGGGCGGAGCCTCGGGCGCCTTTGTTCTGCTTTACATTGACGCGCTTGCGGAGGCGGGTGTACGCGCGGGCTTCCCGCGTCCCATGGCGGAGGATATCGCCACCGCAACGGTTGTGGGCAGCGGCATGCTGAGCATGAACTCCGACGAGCACCCCATTGCTCTTATGAACAAGGTCTGCTCACCCGGCGGCACCACAATAGAAGGCGTCGTGAAGCTCAAGGAGCTGGGCTTTGAAACCGCAGTCCAGCAGGGCCTGCAGGCGATTATAGATAAGGACAAGATATTATAAAAAACATGTCATTCTGAATGTAGCGAAGAATCTCAACGCAGGAGAACGGGATTGTTTTATGCTGCGGCAGGCGGAACAGGCAAGCCTGTTCCCTACAGTAGTGCGGACGAAAGTTTTTAGTGTAGGGAACGGTCTTGACCGTTCCGAAGGAAATACCCCGCAGGCCACAAACACGGCCATTCTGAGCGCA
>JAZRVW010000053.1:0-18119 GCA_045599385.1 Oscillospiraceae bacterium
TAATGGTCGAGGGCATGGCGGAGGCAGGCTTCTTCCGCTGGCTTTGTATGCTCATCGCAAAAACCGTGAACTACAAGCCCCTGCCCATTTTCATAAGCTTCATGCTGCTGTCCGCCGTCCTCTCCATGTTTATTGACAGCATCACCGTTATTCTTTTCCTCGCCGCCGTCACCATCGAGCTTTCGCGCATGCTGGGCTTTGAGCCCATACCCTACATACTTGCGGAGGTGTTCTGCGCAAATCTGGGCGGCAGCGCAACCATGTGCGGCGACCCTCCCAACATCATCATCGGCACCTCCCTTGGCTACTCCTTCATGGATTTTGTGAAAAACACGGGTCTTGTTGCCGCAATTTCCCTTGCGGTCACAGTTCTTTACTTCTACCTTGTTTTCGGCAGAAAGATTAAAAAGAACAGCTCTCCCCTGCCCGCAGGCGTGGCGGTTCAGCCCAAAAGCGTCATCACCGACAAGGCCGCCTTTGCCTACAGCTGCGGAATATTCGCCATTGCAATCGCGCTTCTCGTAACCCACGCGAAAACCGGCATGACCGTTGCGGCTGTGGGACTTCTGGTCGCCTCCCTCACGCTTTTCGCAGGTCTTAAATACTCCGTCAAGATTTTAAAGCGCGTTGACTACAAAACCCTGCTGTTCTTCATAGGTCTCTTCATCGTCGTGGGCGGTCTTGAGCAGACGGGCGTGCTTGAGCTTATCGCAAACTTCATCGGCAGCATCAGCGGCGGCAACGTAATGCTCATCGTTGCAATCATTCTGTGGCTGTCGGCAATCGCCAGCGCGCTCATCGACAACATTCCCTTTGCCGCAACCATGATTCCCGTAATAAAGAGCCTTGCCGCAACAACGGGCGCAGACCTGCCCGTTCTGGCATGGTCCCTCGCCATCGGCACCGACATCGGCGGCAGCGCAACACCCATCGGCGCCTCAGCAAACGTTGTGGGCATCTCCACGCTGAACAAAAACGGCTACAAGGTTTCCTGGGGCAGATACTGCAGGCTCATGATTCCCGCAACAATCATTGTGATTGCAATCTCCATGGCGTACCTTTACATCAGATACCTCTGATTTTAAAAACAGAAACGGTGCAGGCTTCCGAAGCTTCGGAAACCTGCACCGTCTTTTTTTATGCTTATTTCAATGCCGCGGCGATACTGAAGCTTATCTCAAAGGTTCTGCTCCAGGGCATATAAAAGTCCGACACGGACACGTCTTCAACCTGCCGCGCTTCCCATGGCTCAAGTCCGCAGAGCACCGCGCCGTTTTTCAGATTATCCAGTATGGGCTCTCCGTAAATGCCCATGAGCTCCTCCAGCTTCGCGGTGATTTTCTCCCTGTCATCTTCACCGCAGACAAGGTTGTTCCCGTCAAGGCCGAGGCTGTCGGCAAAGGCGTTGAGCCGGTCCCTTGAATCAATAGCGTAGGCATAGCTCATTTCCAGCGAAAGCGTAAGCTGGCGAAGCTGCGCCTCATGGCAGGCGGAGCTTTTTTCATCGCAGCAGCGCAGGTACAGATAGCGGGAGTAGCCCATTGAGAAGCCTGCGCCCACCACGTTCGCCTGATAGTACTTGCCCGAAAAGCCCAGAAGCCCCGCAAGGTCAGCCTTTTCCAGCAGCGCCTCCTCAAGCGTTTTGCCGTAGGCGTTGTTGCTTGCCTCGATAAGCACGGTGGGAATGTGGTTTTCCGCGTTGTAACTGAGCTTTTCCACAAGGGCGGCGCAGTATTCGTCACAGCGGCTTTCGTCATCGGGCTTAGTCATTACGATGACCTGAAGCTCCGCCTCATTCTCATCGGCGTAAACCGCCTTATACAGCTTCATGTGGCTGTCAACCGTTTCCTTAAGGGTACAGCTGTTATAATCCGATGAGGGCAGGTCCTCCGAGCCGCCGATGTACTCCACGTAAATCCTTACGCCGCAGCCGTATTCGTCCTGCGCAATGCAGCCAACCAGCAGACGCGCAAGGCAGTCGGGGCCGCCTATGAGCGCCGCGTTTTCACCCATGCTGCCCGAAATATATGCCAGCTCGTTTGTCTGAATGCTCGGGGTGTTGGAGGAGTCGTCAATGCCCACAAGCAGCTTAAACTGCGCCTTGTTTTCCAGCGCCTTCAGAACGTGGTCAAGCAGCTCAAGCTTTCGCTCACGGGCGGCAAGATAGCTTTCAATCACCTCGTCGCTGAGAACGCTCTGCATCGCAGCGTCGCCCGCAAGCTCCTTTGCGGGAGTTGCTCCGTCTGCACTCAGGGGGTAGGCGGCGAATATGTTTCCGAGCGTCAGCTCAGCTCCCGTAAGCTCGGGACGTGCCACCTTGCCGTAGGCTCTGAGAGCGGTGTACTCATCATAGTCAAGCCCCTGATAGCCCACGGTGGAGGCAAGGCGCATTACGCTGTCAAAAAGATAAACGCGGTTGTTTTCGTCCTCGCCGAGCGCAAGAATGAAGCTGTCAAAGGCCTCGTCCTCGCTCATGACCGTGCCGTCGGCAAACTCAAGGGGCAGGCTTCCGCCGACGGCGCGGGAATTTACAAGTCCGCCCGACATAAGCTGGTCAAGGGACAGCAGAAACAGGTCACAGCCCCGCTCGTCCATTTCCCTCACCCATTCAAGCAGGGCCTCGCGGCTGCCGTACTGCGTTCCGTCGGGATTTGTTTCCTGACCGTCAAGGCAGGTGTGGATAAGCTCGCTGCCGGGCATTACCACCCGATAGCCCGAAGCCTCGGCGGTGTATATTACATTGTCAATGTTATCCGTGCGGTCATCAAGGGGAACATAGGCGATGACGCGGTTCCAGTCATCAGGCATTCCGCTGTGGCTGTCGGCCAGCTTTTCGGGCTCCCGCTGACTGCTTTGCTCAGGTCTGAGCAGAAGCAGAGCCGCAGCGGCCAGAAGGATTACCGCAACAATCAGAGCAATGGTTTTTCGCATTTTTTCCTCACTCAAATTCCGAATGCCCCGCAGGGCAGAGTGTACTGCTGCTTCAGGGTTGGAAATATTATATTATGGCACCCCGATTTTTTCAACCGCTTTGTTGTGCGACGCTTTGTTTATACACGATTCCACGGGGATTATATACAAAAACGCTATTGCGACAGATTTTGAATTGTGATAAAATGTAAACAATGTGTGGCAGCTTATCCGCATCAAGCAGCAAAGCAAATAAAGCATGTCATAAAACGGAAAATAAAACAGGAGGAAAAATCTTATGGAAGCAAGACAGAATCTGATTAAGCTCTGTGAGAAAATCAGCGACGGCCACTACAAGATTACACCTGACTGCGCAGAGTACAGGGTATTCGAGAAGTGGATGACCGACAACCAGATTGCAGTTCTCATGGCTATCAAGGGAGTTCTGAAAATCAACTTCCTGCGCAACATCGCAAGACGCGCAAAAATGTCTCTGGCGCAGACCCGCGACCTGCTGCATGAGCTCACCGAAATCGGTCTGCTGGTGCAGGTAACCATTCCCAAGACCAACTTTGAGATTTATCTCCAGCCCCTTTACACCCCCGGTGTGTTTGAGTTCCTGCTGCTGAACGAAAAGTTCTGCAGAGCTCACCCCGAAATCGCATACGCCTTTGAGCAGCACGCCACCGACAGCCAGGTGGAGCATTCCATGAACACCCCCATGGGCGCCGGCATCATGCGTGTTATCCCCGTTGAGTCCGCAATTCCCGCCGAGGCTCAGCAGATTGACAACGAAAAGGTCAGCATGTACATAGAGAAGAACGAGGGACACCTCTGCGCTCTTCCCTGCCAGTGCCGCCGCGTCCGCAAGCTCATGAACGAGGGCGCAGGCGACCTTGACGAAGGCTTCTGTCTCTTCATGGGTCACCCCGCGGATATGTTCATCAGACTCGGCAGAGGCAAGGCCCTCACTAAAGCCGAAGCCTACGAGCTCATTCAGCACGTTGAGGACGTGGGCTGTGTTCACCAGATTACCACTCTTGAAAACGGACAGACCTTCGCAATCTGCAACTGCCAGCCCGAAAGCTGCCTTGCACTCGGCGTAACCCAGTACTTCAACACTCCCCAGACCTCCAGAAGCAACTACGTTGCCGAAATCGACAAGGACAAGTGCGTTGCCTGCGGTCAGTGCACCGACAAGTGCGCAAACAACGCAATCAAGATGGGTCAGAAGCTCTGCACCAAGGAGCCCGTGGAGTACACCTTCATGGAGGACGCGGAGAACACCGAATGGGGTCCTGACAAGTGGAATCCCGAGCACCGCTCCAACCGCAAGTACGTTTACGAAAGCGGCACCGCGCCCTGCAAGACCGCCTGCCCCGCACACATCGCGGTTCAGGGCTACATCAAGCTTGCCGCACAGGGCAAGTACCTTGAGGCACTCGAGCTTATCAAGAAGGAAAATCCCTTCCCCGCAATCTGCGGACGTATATGCAACCGCCGCTGTGAGAGCGAATGCACCCGCGGCAAAATTGACGCCGCAGTCGCCATCGACGAGGTGAAGAAGTTCATCGCCGACAGAGAGCTTGAAAAGCAGAACAGATTTGTTCCCAAGAAGCTCCATGACTTCAGCGACAAGAAAATCGCCGTCATCGGCGCAGGCCCCGCAGGTCTTTCCTGCGCCTACTATCTTGCCTGCGACAACTATCAGGTGACCGTATTCGACAAGAACGCACAGCCCGGCGGTATGCTCCGCTACGGTATCCCCGAGTTCCGTCTTGAAAAGGCAGTTCTCGACGCGGAAATCGACGTTCTCAAGACTCTCGGCGTTGAGTTTAAGTGCGGCGTTGAGGTCGGCAAGGACGTAACCATTCAGCAGCTCCGCGACGAAGGCTTCAAGGGCTTCTACCTCGGCATCGGCGCACAGAAGGCAGCTCCTCTGGACATCAAGGGCGAAGAGCTTGAGGGCGTGTTCGGCGGCATTGACTTCCTCCGCGCAGTAAACGCAGGCGAAGAAGTTAAGCTCGGCAAGAAGGTCGTCGTAGTCGGCGGCGGCAACGTTGCAATGGACGTTGCACGCGCGGCAGTACGCCTTGGCGTTGACGTCACCGTGGCTTACCGCAGAAAAGAAAGCGATATGCCCGCTGACCCCGCAGAAGTTGCAGAGGCAAAGGAAGAGGGCGTCAAGTTCCTCTTCGAGTATAAGCCCGTCGAGATAAAGGGCACCAAGGCAGGCAAGGTTTCCGCACTTGTCTGCGAGGCAGGCGAAATCAAGTGCAATTCCGTCATCGCGGCAATCGGTCAGCGCATCGACTGG
The DNA here is from genome assembly GCA_045599385.1 of Oscillospiraceae bacterium. Lineage (GTDB taxonomy): Bacteria > Bacillota > Clostridia > Oscillospirales > Oscillospiraceae > F23-B02. Next base: position 5,228 of record JAZRVW010000053.1, read on the forward strand.
GGCAAGCTTGACATCGGCGAGCTCGTTATCGACGAAAAGGGTCGCGCAGTTGCCGACGGCTTCACCTATCAGACAGCACAGCCCGACATCTTTGTCGGCGGCGACGTTCTCACAGGTCCCAAGTTTGCAATCGACGCAATTGCGGCAGGCAAGCAGGGCGCAATCTCCCTCCACCGCTTCGTTCAGGAGGGTCAGAGCCTTACTCTCGGACGTGACCTCCTTGCATACACCGCGCTTGACAAGGACAATGTTGACTTTGACAAGGTCTGCTATGACAGCACTCCCCGTCAGGTTCCCGACAGAGTTGACGTTGCCAGCTTCAAGGACGGCAGAAAGACCTTCACCGAGCAGCAGCTCAAGGCCGAAACCGCACGCTGCCTCGGCTGCGGCGCAAGCGTTGTTGACCCCGTCAAGTGCCTCGGCTGCGGCGTCTGCACCACCCGCTGCAAGTTCGACGCAATCCACCTGAGAAAGCGCACCAATGCCGAAAGCATTGCCTACGAAAAGCGCGTTGAGGCACTTCCCAAGTACATTGCCGAGCGTCAGCAGAGAATTGAAATCCGCAAGATGAGCGAAGGCAAATAATCCCGTAAAGCAAAGGTCTGCGGCCCTTAAGCCGCAGACCTGCAAATAACATCATAGGAGTATTTTATGTTCAAGAACAGAGACAAGGACAGATCCAGCGCACCCGACTTCAGCGACAACAGACGTCATTACATCTTCGAGGTTCCCTTTGATGAACTCACCGATGAATCCATCGTCTGCACCTGCGCACGCATCACCTACGCAGATGTGAAGCAGGAAATCGAGATGGGCCTTGCCAGCAATGTTGAGGAGCTGCTTGCAGACCTCGAGGCAGGCGATACCTGCCGCAAGTGTGTCAAGTATCTCGATATGCTCATGGACCACGCCCGCGAAGAGCTCGGCATGGCCTGAGAGAAAACATAACAGAAGCGTCTGAGAAAAATCTCAGACGCTTTTGTTTTTTCAGCCTGATATGATACTAAACTTCAGAGACAGCAGGCACACATCTGCCGCTGCTTATTTGTCCAGCTCCTCCGCCCAGTTTGCAGCCAGCGGTGCGTTGCAGCGTATGCTTTCCACCGCCATGCTCATGCAGCCGTACAGAGCGTCCGTTCCCTCGCTTGTTGCCTTGTAGTTTGCCGCGCGCTCTCTGCGGATTCCGTAGCGCTCTGCGGTTTCTGCAGCGTCGATGTTCGCCGCAAGAAAGAGGAACTCCCAGCCGTACTTCTTTTCTTCCTTTTCAATCATTTTTCTGACCTTGTCGGCGGAGTAGCGGCGGCTTGCGTTCTCCATGCCGTCGGTGGTGATGACGAAAACGGTATGCTCGGGAACGTCCTCGGGACGTGCGTACTTGTGGACGTTGCCGATATGGTGGATTGCTCCGCCGAGTGCGTCGATGAGCGCGGTGCAGCCGCCCACGCAGTAGTCCCTTTCGGTGAGGGGCTTCACATCGTTTATATCCACGCGGTCATGGATAACCTCGCTGTCGTTTGAAAACAGCACGGTGGAAACGTACACCTTTCCGTCAAGCTTCCTCTGCTTTTCAAGCATGGCGTTGAAGCCGCCCACGGTGTCGGCCTCCAGACCTGCCATGGAACCGCTTTTGTCGATGATGAATACCAGCTCAGTAATGTTGTTTTTCATAATAAAATCCTCCTTAAAAATTCAAAAGGCTGTGAGCCTTTCCTGACTTACAGCCTTAGTATAGAGGATTCCGTTTTGCTTTTGGTCTCTCATCGGGAGACCGCCTCAGCAGCCCAGACAGACCTGGTCGTACTGATAGAGGGCGGAGTTGATCTCGAATATATCGTAGTTGCCGTTTGTGATGTAAAACTCGATTATGAGGTCAAAAAGATTGCTGTGGGAAAGGGACATTCCCACGGTTCTGAGAAGCTGCTCCGTTTCCTCAAGGCTCAGCTCAAGGGCAATTGCAAAGGCAAGCACCGTTGCCTTGCTTGGCTTGTACTTCGCATCGTTGTTTATCTTCCAGAAGGTGCCCTTGCTGACGTTTGCCTTCTTGTAGCACTCCACATCGCTCATGCCCTTTTTGTCGATGAGCTTCAGCAGCATCACCGCAAAGCTGTCGTCCTGCTTCTTAATCCAGTCGGAAAGCTTTTTCGGCGCGCTGACGGGCGCACTCTCGCAGGGCATCGGCAGCTGGGAACAGCATTCATCGCTTTTCTCCCTCTTCTTCGGCGCCATGCAGACGGCTTGAGCTCCATAGGGAGCACGGGGCGCAAGGCTGCGGTTTATGTATTCCCTCAGGGCGATTTCGCGGCTCAGCGCATAGGCGGCTTTGTTCTTTACGCAGATTTTAACGTCAATCTCTCTGTCGGTATTGAAGATATAGTCCGAAATGGCGTCGATTGCGATGCGCAGCACCTTGTCCTTCGGGAAGCCGAAGGTACCCGAGGAAATAAGCGGAAAGGCAACCGAGCTTAAGCCCATGGAGCCTGCCTTAAACAGCGCATTGAGATAGCAGCTTCGCAGAAGCACGCTTTCGCTTTCATCACCGCCCACCCATACGGGTCCGACGGTATGGATTATGTATTTGCAGGGCAGACCGTATGCCTTTGTCACGGCGACCTCGCCGATGCCGAGAGGTTCAAGCGTTCCGCACTCTTTGTCAAGCTCCGCGCCTGCCGCCGTATGTACGGCAAGGTCGGTGCCGCCCGAGCCCGAATAAAAGATGTCGGTGGGGTTTACGATTGCGTCGCAGACGACCTGCGTTATGTCCTTATGAATAATCTGAAGCGGCATAATGCACCTCCGTTTCTGTCTCAGGCAGATTATATCATCGACGGGGAAAAATGTAAACGTCCGGGGCGGCACAGCCATGATTTATGTATGCGATATCCGCGCCGGAATCTGTTCAGTTTGCAGGGGCAAAGCACTATTCCAGACACAGCATATCAATTTTCTGCTGCCGCTTCTGCTCAAATTCATTCTCGGAAAGCGGCGTGTAGGCTCCGTAGAGTCTTTCCCCGAAGGGCAGGCTTCCCCTCTCACACTCTCCCTTTCCAGATGATGATGAGGATATATTTATTATTGTTTTTGATGCTGACGCTGTTTCTGACGCTGACGCTGTTGCTGTAGTTGGATAACAGCCGATATCGGCCGATGACGGAGCTGCGCCGTATTCCTGCTTCCATTCCTCAAAGCTGCAGGGCTCACGCCCGTGCCGCTTCTCCTCTCTGCTGAAAACTGCGTAGCGGCGCTGCATAACGCACTCGTTATATCTCTCTCCGTCGCGGTCCAGCTTCGGTCTTATCTGTGTCCACGCAATCGCCAGCTCTCTGTCGTCACTGTAGTCGGGTTCGGTTCCGTTTTCCGCATATTCAAGAATATCCAGCACCAGCACTCCCCGCTGGGCTTCCGAAAGAAGCCGCATCAGCGGAGTTATGTCGAAGTAAATCATCACTCCGGGACGGCCCGCTGTATTTTTCATTTTTTCACCCCCGTTTCCGCATTATCGGGGCACCGTTTTTTCGATGTCCCTCATAAGTACACGGCATCGGGTGAATTATTGCACGTTTCCGTGCAAGCAATTTTCAGAAAAAGCTCAACGCTGTCTGCGCAGCACGCATAAAGGCCCCGACGGAAGCATTATCCGTCGGGGCCGTCTTGCTGTTTATACAGTTTTTCAGTCGGCTTTATGCCCTGCCATTATTGCCATTCTCAGCTCACTTCTGAATTCTGTTTCCATGTCCCTGCCGTCTTTCCTGCAGGCCTCGGCGGCTTCTGCGCCGTCCAGCAGGTTTCTCAGCTCCGCTTCCATTTCCTTCAGGTAGTAATACCCTTTGTCCGCGGCTGCCGCAGCGGCAAGAATATCCGCATTTTCGCGCATGTTGAGCAGCCAAGCCTCTGCGCCGAGTCTCTTCATACATACGGAATGCAGGAAAAGCGCGATATAATACGGGCGCGACGGTGTGCTTGCGCGTTTTATCTGAGAAAGAAGCGCGCAGGCCTGCTCAAGCTCACCGCTTTCGATGTGAAGCAAGGCAAGACCGAGAAGCGCGGCGGTGGTTTTATACAGCTCATACTCTTTTTCAAGGCTGTTTCTCAGCTTTTCGGAGTCTTTTTTGCGGGAATAAACATTCTCTGCCGCTTTCAGATAAATCAGCGAGGGGATTTCGGGTGCTTCGTCAGCGTAAAGCAGCGCCTCCGCCTCCTCATATTTTTCCGCCTTCACCAAGGCGCAAAGCCAGTCCTCAGTGAACCGGGGGTCACTCTCGAATTTATCCTTTACGGCATTGAGATACTCATAAGCCGAATTACTGTCTTCCTCTTCAAATCTCGGAAGAAAGGCAGCGTGATACATATCGTAGTTATCGGGTTCCGCATAGACAAGTACTTCGGCAAGCTTTTTTGCCTCGGGGAACATCGTGTTTTTGAAGGCAAGGGTATAAAGAAGGGCGGCATGCTTTACCGCTGCTTTCTGCTCATTGCTGAGCCTCTCGTTTTCTTCCATTGTCCGCACCCTCCTGCCTTACGGGTTTGCCGGCTGTGCCGGGCTGCCGGGGAGAACATCGTCAAAATAGTCCAGCACTTTAAAGATGCCGTCCTTCACAATATTATTGACAAGGTCATTATTGCCAAAGACAACATTCAGCGGATTTCCGTCCTTGCCCTGCAACATTTTTACAGCCTCATCGGCATATTTGATGACAGTTTTAACGTTCTTACCGTAGTTTGCCATTCTTTTTGCATCGCCCGGGTTCATATCAACGCCGCTGTATTTTTTGAATCTCTCCACAAATTCGACGCTCTTTCCCCATTCCTCCGCGCTCTTCGGATTTACAAGCTCGTCGACACCGCTGTTGGGGTCGGTGAAGCCCAGAACGCTATACCAGCTGGTATTGCCTTCCACCAGGTCGGTGATGCTGTCGCCCATGCCGCCTATTGTGTCTGCCATGCCCACAATGCCTGCAGCCACATCAAGCGTTTCCGAGCCCTGTGACATTACGTGAAGCCAATTATAGCCATAGCTTTCATACAGGTCGTCCCAGTATTCAGCGGAGCTTTCAAGGTCGTTCACCCTGTCTGCTTCTTCAACATCAGCAATCTGCTCCCATGGGGTGTCACTGTTCGCGTCGAACACAAGCATTCCCAGCGACCTGAGGTCATTGCCGATTGCTATGCCCCTGTTAAAGCAATCCCAGACTGTCGTTGCCACTTTAACGGGGGACGATGCTGTTACCGGGGCTGTCAGAATAACAACCGCAACTGTGACAATATCCTTTGCCAGCTCCAAGCCGGCTTCGCCCGCAACGCCTTTCTTTCTGATTTTATACTGCGCCGTATAATCCTTATTGACGGCGGCAGCGGCGGAAGTTATGTCATTTCTGGCCTCCGTGATGAAGCTTTTAATATCGGGCGATGCAAAGGACAAGCCGCAGCTTAGCCTTTCGGCGAGCTGCTCAATGATGCTATTCATGCTCTCGGCATCGTCATTGAGCTTTCTGACCGAGCCTGCATAATCCGTGTCCACATCGGAAACCGCCTCGAAGATTTTACTAAGCTCACTAATCATGGTGTTGTGCTGGTCAAGAACATATCTGTGATACTCGTCGATGTTGTTCTTATAATCCTCTATGCTGAGAATACCCAGCCACTTTTTGAAGGTTATCCATAAATCGCCGATTTTGTCCGTAAGCCAGTTCGTTTCCGTCGTATCAATTTCAAAAATCGTTTCTGTAAGGCGGACATAGGTTTCACTTGAATAGTCTCTGACCATTTACTGCCCTCCCAGACTTTCGTCCGCGCCTGATATGTTATCCGCCGTGATTATCAGGGCTTTGCTTGTTGCGGCCATCAGGCTGCCCATCGTTTTCGCTGTGTTAAGCAAAGTAGTTACGAGTACGTCGGTGCTGCTCTGCATTTCGCCCAGGTTTTTGCCCTTTTCGACCTCTTTTGAGAGCTTGGCAAGATTACCGGCAAATTCATCAAACTGTTTTGCCATGTCCCTGACATTATTGACATTATACTTGATGTTGTCCATGGGTTGCCTCCCTCACGTGTCGTACAGAAACCTGTCTGCCTTGTCCGTATCTGCCTTGAAATTGTCAAACGCCAGATATATGGCCGCGCTGAGCTTGGAGTAGTTTCCTTCAAGCTCCTCCGCAAACGATTTCAGCTCTGCGATGGATTCGTGCGCCTTGCCTGCCATTATGCCGGTTTCCATTAATTCACCGAGCTTTTCGATGAATACGTCAATCGCTGTTTCAAGAATGTCCGCAAGCGCTTTAATCTGCTGCTTCTGATTTACATTTGTATCATCGTCAATTATTAAATCGTGCATATTTACCTCCGCAGCCCGCCTGTCATCTGAAACCGCCTGACGGAACGTATGAATTGATTTCGGCATTCTTCATATCACACTCGTACTGCGTGTTTTCAAGCTCTCTTTCGCTGGCGGTCTTTTCCGCATTGCAGTCTGTCAGCTTCCTGCTTACCGCGGAAGCAACGGCGGCCAGAGCCGATTGGACATTGCTGTACGCAGTACCGCTCTGCATGGGTGCAAGCAGGTTTTCAATGAACTTTTCCGAAATTCCGTCAGTCCTCAGCACATCTGCTTTTTTGCGTGCAAATTCTATTACGCCTTCAAGCTCTTCAGGGGTTCTGTGCGCGGCCTGCAGCATTTCCTCAAGCTCTTCGATATTCTTTTTGAGCGCCGAAATTTTTTCATTCAGCTCATCAATTCTTTTGCGCAGAAAGCTATAGCTTTTCAGCAGCAAATCATACGCCGCATCTGTAATTTCCAATTTCCCGTCCTCCTTCAGTACCGCTGCTCTGCGGTTTTTGGGCAGGCTTATACTGCGCTTGCGCTGTCTGCCTCCTCAAAGTTTCTGGCGGCGGCTTCGAGGGTGGCGGCTGCGTCTTCAATCATGGGAATCATTTTTCTGAAGCTCACCTTAAACTCTTCAAAATTGGTTCTGAAGGACTGGAAGGAACGGCCTTCCCAGGCTTCCTCAAGTCGCATGAGGAGGTTGTCCAGATTAACGATAACCTTTTCCGCGTCGCCTGCTTCGGTTTTGAATGCAGTTGCAACTTCTCTTGCCTCGCCGGGCAGCATTCCTATGCTTTCGCCGTTGTAATTCATGATAATTCTCCTTATTTTTTATTTATACCGTAGGTATTTTCAGTTTTTTGCACTCCTGCTCTTTTATGTAATAGCAGTCCGTGTTTTCAAGGGCTTTTTTGAAGCTTCTCTGCACTGCCATGGGGAGTGTGACAAGCTTCAGATTCTGAAGCGAATCAAAATACAGATACTGTCTGTTCTCGCAAATCTTTTTTATGGGCTCGGGGCAGCTGTACTGTGAGGAGCTGTTTTCGATGTCAGCGCCCACAACAAGCACGCCGATGCTCTTGTATTTTGAAACGATGCTTCTGAACGCGGAAAGGGCCGACGGCACGGTGCAGACAGCCTCCATCGCATCTATTCCGTTCAGCACAAGGACGAGAAGTCCCGCCGTGTCAAGAACGCTGTTGTTTCCGCCTGCAAGCTGACGGTATCTTTCCGCAAGAGTCTGCTCAATCGCGCAGAGCATTGCCGCAATCGTTTCCGGCACAATGCCGTAGCTCTTCACATTCGGAAGACCCTCAAGTCTGCGCAGACGTCTTTCGATTCCGTCAGCAACATAGACCTCGGTTCTTCCCGGGTACATCAGCTCAAGACCCTTTACGAGATATTCCACAAAGGCGTTCTGGTTCTGCTGTGACGTTCCCGAGAGAGCAAGCGGACCGCATTTTTTCAGGTCAAGCGCAAAGGGCATAACCGTGTCGTAATCCATGCCCATGGGAAATACAAAGTCCGAAGCATTACAGGGCTTCAGTATATCCTCGTATCCGAGCTTATCGGGAACCTCGGGTATGGCTCTGGCGTTTTTGTCCGGGCATGCGCTGTTTACGCGGCTGATGAAGCTTTGGATTTCCTTCGCCCTGTCAATATCGCGTTTTCCGTCAAAGGCAAGGAAGGCCTGACACTCATAGAGCGCCTTGTCGATTTCCACGATACAGCGGCCTTTGATTTCGGGCAGCAGCCTTCTGCAGCCGTCAAAAACAGTTGAGTACTCGGCGCGGTTGTTGTTGAAGAAGGCAATTCTGGTCGGGAAGCTCGCAAAGTATTTATAGCTTATTCCCGCAGTCTGAGAATTGGTCGCAACAACGCTGATGCCCATGGGTGCGCATTCGCGGCAAAGGCGTATCAGCTCGGCATCGTCCTGGAAGCACAGCTCCTTAAGCGCGGTGATGTTTTCGATTATAAGTACAATCTGGGACAAATCGCGTCCGCCGGATTCGAGATACGCTTCAAAGGAGCCTACGCCCTTTTCAAGAAACAGCTTCTTTCTCTTTTCAATCTCAAGAAACAGCATTTTCATGAGATTTTTAAGCTTTTCGTCCTCCGCAGGTGTGACAACGCCGCCCACGTGGTTCAGCCCCTCAAGCTGCTTCAGCGCCATGGAGGCAAAGTCGACAATGTATATCTCCGCTTCCTCCGGGCTGTAGCGCTCGGCAATGCTTCTGACAATGCTCATGGCAAGGTTTGTCTTTCCTGTCTGGGCCGAGCCGATTATCATGACATTGCGTCCGGTAAGATTAATCACATACCTGCCCTGACGCTGATGCTCGGGGCAGTCGAATATGCCTGCGTCAACCGAAATGCCGCCGTCCTTTTCAGACTCCGCAGCCACGGGCAGGGCTATGCTCAGCGGAAGCTCCGGAAGCACAATCGAGGTAAGCTTTGCTGCCGAATTTTCGGCGCAGTAGCTTTCGATGCGGTTGATGACGGCGGTCAGCTGCGTTGCCTTTTCTCCCGTGGGCGAATGTATGTCCGCGGTGTCGGTCATTACGCCGCCGTAGCCCGACTGGAAGAGGCTGAAAACCTCCTTGTTGCCCACGCAGAGATAGCCTCTGCCGGGCTCGCGAATCTGCGCAGCCAGCGGAGAGCCTATGACCTCGTTGCTGTCGGAGGGATTCTGAACCTTGAGGCATATTCTGAATCTGGAGTTGCTCGAAATCTGTTCGTCAACCTGGCCCGCGGGCTTCTGGGTTGAAAGAATAAGATGAACGCCGAGGCTGCGGCCTATGCGCGCCGCGGAAATGAGCTCCTTCATGAACTCCGGCTGCTGCGCCTTCAGCTCCGCAAACTCGTCAACAATGATTATCAGATGCGGCAGAGGCTCTTCCGTCCTTCCGTTTTTGTATGCCGCAATATAGCTGCTTATGTTGTTGACCTTCGCCGCCCTGAACAGCTCCTGCCTTCTCACAAGCTCCGCCTTTACGGATTTGAGTGAGCGCTCCACCGCCGTTTCGTCAATGTTTGAGATGGAGCCCAGCAGATGCGGAAGATTCTTAAGCTGCATGCCGAGTCCGTCGCCCTTGAAGTCGATTATCAGGAAGCCGAGGTCACTCGGGCTGTAGCTGGCGGCAAGACCAGCAATGTACGAAAGCAGAAATTCCGATTTGCCCGAGCCCGTGGTTCCCGCAAGAAGTCCGTGGGGGCCGTGAGCGCCGTCGGAAATATCAAGCAGCACGGGTCTGCCGTCCTCGCCGATGCCGACGGGAGCCGCCAGAGACTTTGTGATATCGGAGCTTTTCCACATACGTCCGATGTCAAGCTCCTCTGCGGAGCCGATTCCCAGCAGGCTGAACAAATCATAGCTCTTCGGCATTGAAAATCCCGCAGGGCCGTGGGCGCAGTCAATGCGATTGAGCGCCATGCTGAAGCGTTCAATGCTCTTATAGTCAATATCGTCAACACAGAAACGCTGAACATTGCCCGCGTCCTGCTTGCTGTACATTTTTCCCTCGGTGCCGTTCAGCTCAAGTATGAGATTGCACTCCTTCGGGAGCTGCTGAATCGAATTTGCAAGCACGATGATGCCCGCGCCGTTTCCGCCGCCTCGGGAAATGCAGTCGCTGATATAGGAGTTATTGCTCAGAAGCTCCGGACGGGTAAGCGCAAAGACATAGTACGGTATTTGCAGTCCTGCGTCTCTTAAGCCTCTGCGCGCCCCTTCATCTGCTTCGCCGCGCTGTCTGAGAACATCGCCGAAAAAGGCGAGCAGCTCATCGGCATCAGCCTTTGTCCATGCCACACAGGGCTCATCTGCCTGATTCATGACATGGGGAAGCCTGCATACATAGTCCAGGCTGTCCCTGTCCTCCGTATCGCCCGCAAAAACAAGCTTCAGCTCCTCGTGGCTGTGGTTGAGCGTAAGGCGGATAAGCATATTGTTCAGCAGCCTGATTCCGTCGCTTTTTCTGCCCACGATTCCGCACATGCGGCACTCGTGAAGCTTGAAGGTAACGGGAGCGTTTTCAAGCTTTCTGTACTTGTTGTAAACCTCCATTGCCTTGTCGATAAGCTCGTCCTCATCGGCAAAGATATCTTTCCTCGGGGCTGTTACGGCAAAGGAATTGTCGATGTTGCCGCGTCCGACATACACATCGGCAAAGTCGGCATCACCCGGTCTGCGCGCCCAGAGCCTTCTGTCAAGACCTGTCGCGATTTTAAGGGCTTCGGCTATGCCCGGGTTTGCTTCCTCAAGGGATTCGCGCTGGGCCTTCTGCTTGCTTTCAAGCTCCTGCTCAACTCTCACGAGATATTTGCAATAGGTCTCCTCGCGCTCTGCATCGCTCTTTTCCTGGTCCCTTGTTGCCTTGAAATAGTTATAAACGGACACCGCAATGCCGCCCAGAGTCATGGGCAGACTGTACAGCATCATTGTCGGGTTTGAGGAAACGGTTGAAATAAGCACCGCCACGCCGATTGTAATGAGGGCGGGGAGCAGAGTTGACACCCAGTTGATTTCCTGCTTCTCCTTTTTCGCAGGCGGGGCTTCGATGACCGTCTCCTTTGTGGGTACGTTTTTCTTTATGCGGGGAGATCTTTCGAAGAACACTTTTTCGTCCCCGGTCCTTACCCGCGGCTGAAGGGCTTCGTCGATTTTTATCTCGGAATCTCCGCAGCTTATGCTGACTTCGGTTCCCGAAAGAGCTATCGTGATGTCATAAATCACTATTACGGAGCTGCTGTCCAGCCGGCACTTTTTTACCAGACTTCCGTTTACGAATATTCCGTTTGTGCTGTTTAAATCTTCAATATACAGATTGCCGCCGTCCCTGAATATGCGTGCGTGATGGCGGGATACAAAGCGGCTTTTTATGCTGATGAGATTATCCGCCGCTTTTCCGATTGTAACGCTGTCCGCGGAATCCAGGCAGGCTGTGTGCCGCAGCTCGCCGTCCCCGAGAACAACCATAAAAATACTGCCGTCAGAGCTGACTGTAAGGCGCAGCCCCGGATACAGCTCGGCTTCGGTTACATCTTTTCTGTCAGGCAAAATTCCCGCTTTGCCCACGGCAGTGTATTTTCCGTTTCCGTTGCCTGAAATGACAATATGTTTTTCCGATATGTACTGGTCGTTGATTGTATAATCGTCCGACTTCGAAGAGCCGATGGAAAAAGCTTTTGCCTCGGGCAGAGCCAAATCCACAACCTTATCGTAATAAAAGAGCCTTATAACCATAATACTTCTTCCCGTCCGTATTTTTGACAGCAAAAAAATGTATAATATAACAAATACAAGTATAACACAGCCGTTTTTTCATTTCAATTAATTATTCATACAGCATCTGTCAAAATGTTCACAACGGTAATTATCAATTGTTTATCAAAAAATAGTATGGTATAATTTGTCTGATATACACTGAACGCGGATAACCGTGATAAATAAACGCTGTTTTTCGGTTTAAAAAGCAGCAAGCAGGTGGCAGCAAATATGGACATTACATACTACAAAAAATATGAGCCCGTTTTCAACGAATGGAAAATCGTCAGAGAGATAGGCGAGGGCAGCTTCGGCAAGGTCTTTGAAATTGAGCGCGAGGACTTCGGCTACACCTACAAGGCCGCACTGAAGGCAATCACCATTCCCCAGAGCAAATCCGAAATCGACAGAATTATGGACGATGGCATGGACGAGGAAAGCGTCACAGCGTATTTCCGCGGGTTTGTTCAGGAGCTTGTTGAGGAGTTCCGCATAATGTCAAAGCTCAAGGGCGAGAGCAACATCGTCAGCTACGAGGATCACCGCGTCATAAAACACGATGGCTGTATCGGCTGGGACGTGCTTATCCGCATGGAGCTGCTGACGCCTCTGACAAAGCACAGCAAGGAAAACGGACTTGACCGAGATGCTGTAATACAGCTCGGCATTGACATCTGCAAGGCTCTGGAGCTGTGCCGCAATTACAATATAATCCACAGAGATATAAAGCCGGAAAACGTTTTCGTTTCCGAAAACGGCAGGTTCAAGCTGGGTGACTTCGGCATAGCCAAAACCGTTGAAAAGACAACAGGCGGTCTCTCCAAGAAGGGTACCTACACCTATATGGCGCCCGAGGTCTACAAGGGTGAGGAATACGGCGCAAGCGTGGATATCTATTCCCTCGGCATAATGCTGTACAGATACATGAACAATAACCGCACGCCGTTCCTGCCCGATTACCCTCAGGTCATAAAGTACGCAGACAGAGAAAGGGCCATGGCACGCAGAATTAAGGGCGAGGAAATCCCCGCACCCGCAAACGCAGACAAGGCTCTTGCGGATATTATTCTCAAGGCCTGCGCCTATAATCCGAAGGACAGATTTTCCTCTCCGACTGAGATGCGCGAGGCGCTGGAGGCTGTGGCAAAGAGCGCCGCAGCACCGATAGCGGATCAGCCCGCCGAAATTGATGATGACAAAACCGTGGGCATTTTCGGTGCAGTCAAACCGCCTGTTGTAACCGAAAATCCCTCCGAAGCGGTGACTGTTGCAGAAAAGCCAATAGTGAAAAAGGAAGCCCCTGCCGCAGAAGC
>JAZRVW010000054.1:0-13279 GCA_045599385.1 Oscillospiraceae bacterium
GTCTTGATGCCGTAGGGACGGGTGACGTCCGCCAAAAACTTCATCATGATATCGGGGCCGATGGCAACGACGCGGTCAAACTGCGACTTACCCTCCGCTATATTCGCCTCGATCTCCTGCTTGAGATACTGCGTGGTGAAGCCCTTCTCACCGTAGGTGCCGTCGTCCGTACACATGATGAGCTTATCGGAGGCAGCCTTGAGCTCATCCTTCAAAATGACGATATCCGCGCTGCGGAAGCCGGCAATAAAGGTGACCTCTATGCCCTTTTCGTGCATCTCCTTGGCGATCGGATACGCTATCGCACAGCCGACACCGCCTCCGACGACGCAGACCTTCTTGAGTCCGTCCATCTCGGTCGCTTTGCCGAGGGGGCCTACGAAGTCGGTGATATAATCGCCTTCCTCGACGGTGTGGAGCATTCTCGTCGTGCGTCCTGCCGCCTGCACCATAACGGTAACGGTACCCTTCTCGCGGTCATAGCCGGCGACTGAAACGGGGGTACGCTCTCCCTGCTCATCCAGACGGAAAATGACGAACTGGCCCGCCTGCGCGTGCTTTGCGACCAGCGGTGCTTCGATCTCGAACAGGCAAATCGTCTTTGCGTCGTTCAGAAATCTTTTTGTGACAACCTTAAACATTTTTCTACCTCTCTGAATTATTAGTTTTACGCTTTACACAACAATTTTAATTCAATAAAAATAAAATGTCAATACGCCTCGATGCTGCGTCCGAAAATTAACTATTCCAATTATTTATGCTCTGTATCAATAATATCTATCCGAAAAAGATGATTGTCAAGCGCAAAGCAATGTTGTATAATTCTGCCGAGGTGATGACATATGTCAGTCAGCAAAAGTATATTCGGAGACTATGAGCTATACAGTCTGAAAAACAGCCGCGGTACCGAAGCGGGCATCATTACGCTCGGAGCCGCTGTACAGAGGATCATCGTGCCGGACAGGAACGGTGTATCAGCCGACGTCGTGGTGGGCTACGACACGGCAGAGGAATATCTTGCCGATACAGAGTTCGTCGGCGCGCTCGTCGGAAGATACGCAAACCGCATCGGCGGGGGAAAATTCAGCTTAGACGGAAATGAATACAGCGTGACCGTTAATGAGAACGGCAACACGCTCCACGGCGGTGAGGGAGTGCATCACAAGCGCTTTGACGTCGTTTCCGTCGGTGAAAGCTCCGTTACCATGAGCCTTACCGATCCCGACGGTGCCGACGGTTTTCCCGGGAAGCTCGAGATCCTCGTCCGCTACACGCTTACGGATGACGATGAGCTCGTCATTGAGTACAAGGCACAGTCGGATAAGGACACCGTTTTAAATCTCACGAACCACAGCTACTTCAATCTCGCCGGCAGCGGCACGGTTTTAGACCATGAGCTGAGCGTCAATGCCGACTGTATACTTGAGGTGGATGCGGGACTGATACCCACGGGGAGACTTCTTCCGGTGGACGGAACCGAATTTGACTTCAGACAAAGGCGCAGGATAAAAAACGGCTTTTACGATCACTGCTACGTTTTAAACGGAAGCGACTGCGCGGAGCTGTATGAGCCTCATAGCGGCAGAAAAATGACCGTTACGACCGATATGCCGGGCGTGCAGGTTTATGCCGGTATGTCAATGCGTGAACGCAGCGGCAAAAACGGCGTAGTGAGCTTTAAAAACTCCGCAATATGCCTTGAAACACAGCAGTTCCCCGATGCGCCGAACAAGCCGGAGTTTCCGAGCTCCGTTCTGCGTGCCGGTGAGCTTTATTCAAGCACGACCGTCTATAAATTCACAGCGGAATAGACTCAAACACGGTAAGTATTCCGTCCGACACTCTGAACTTAATGTCATAGCCGGCAAAGCTCATGCCGTATACTCTGTCCGGATCGTCGTGATACTGAGGTCTCGGGTCCTGCGACAGTACGGAAGAAAGCTCTGCCCTTTTATCCTGCGGAAAGCTCAGCCCGTCGGCAAATGTGACGCAAAGCCTCGGAAACTCAGTTGTATCCGTGAAGCCTCCTGCGGCATCGGGGCGCGAGTCGGCGTAGGGTATATAGGGCTTTATATCGAAAATAGGGGTGCCGTCCATAAGGTCGGCGCCCTTTACCTTCAGCACGGGCCCTTCATTTGTTATGTAAACTGCTTTGAGCTTCACGCAGGACAGCCCGACAGCATTCGGTCTGAAAGGCGAGCGCGTTGCAAAAACGCCCACATGGGTGTTTCCGCCAAGCCGCGGCGGACGCACGGTTGGCGACCATGTATCCCGCAGGTTTTCGGAAAACTGCCATATCAGCCAAATATGTGACCATTCCTCAAGACCGCGCACAGCATCCGGATTTCTGAATTCGGGTTCAAAAACGATTTCCGATTCAATTTCCTCCGCAATCCCGCTTTGGCGGGGAATACCGAATTTTGATTTGAATGGCGAGCGCACCCTTGCAATTATTTTCATTTCTGCCATAGCTTTTTCACCGCTTATTGATTTTATTCCATTAATATGTTACCCTAAAGTCAATAATAAGTCAATCGAGCAAGGAGGCCTTATACTTGGAATATGTTCTTAAGACACATGAGCTTACAAAGAATTACGGAATGAAAAAAGCCGTGGACGGTGTCAGCATCAGCATTAAGAAGGGCGACATCTACGGTTTCATTGGAAAGAACGGTGCCGGCAAAACAACGCTTATGCGCATGGTGCTCGGCGCAGCAGTTCCAAGCAGCGGCACCCTTGAGCTTTTTGACGGTGAAAACCCCGACGCTGCCCGTCACCGCATAGGTTCTCTGCTTGAAACTCCGAGTCTGTACAAAAACTGCTCAGCCTATGAAAACCTCAAGCGCTTTTCCCTGCTTACCGGCAACAGCGACAAGGATATTCGTGCAATTCTGCGCTTTGTTGAGCTTGGGGACACAGGCAAAAAGAAGGTCGGTCAGTTTTCACTCGGCATGAAGCAGCGCCTCGGTATTGCAATCGCCATGCTCGGCCACCCCGATTTTCTCATTCTTGACGAGCCCGTCAACGGTCTTGACCCCGAGGGCATAAGAGATATACGCGACCTCATTCTCCGCTTGAACAAGGAGCTAGGCATTACAATTCTTGTGTCAAGTCATCTACTGGACGAGCTTGCAAAGGTTGTTACCATTTACGGAATTATCAACAACGGCGTACTTGTGGAGCAGATTTCCGCAGAGGAGCTTCAGCAGAAGTGCCGCCGCAGGCTTCTTGTAACGGTGGACGATACTGAAAAGGCCCTTGAAATAATCCGCGGGCAGCTTGGCGACATTGAGCTGAGCCTTGAGGAGAACACCATCGTCATTGATTCTCACCTTGAGGACAGCGCGGCAATCAACACCGCACTTGTTGAAAACGGAATAAGCGTTATCGAGCTTCAGCGGCAGACCGCAACCCTTGAAAGCTACTTCATGGAAAGGGTCGGTGGCTGATATGGGAAAGCTTATAAAATTTGAGCTCCGAAAGCTCCTGCTTCAGAAAACCTTTTACATCTGCATACTGACCACATTTCTGATTAACATTTTCCAGACGCGCATTTCATGGGCAGCCAGAGAAATTACCGGCATGGGCAGCGCGGGCTTTTCAATGGAAAGCATGGTCAACGCAGGCAGCAGCTTCCTTTTCACAATCATAATTGCTGTTTTTGCCGCAATTTTCATCTGTGAGGATTACAACGGCGGTACAATACGTGTCATCATAACGCGAGGCTACACCCGCACTCAGATTTATCTTGCCAAGCTCATTGTGCTGTGCATTGCCTTTGCGGTCATGCTGCTTCTCTGCTGGCTTTCCGCTGCCATCGCCGCTTCGGTTGTGTCAGGCGGCAGCAGCGATGCGCTGAATCTCAGTTTTATTGAATCGCTTCTGTCACAGCTTCTTATTACACTTGCCTATGCCTGTCTGTTCAATGCGGTCTGCTCAGCAATTCAGAAAAACGGTGCCGCAATTGCACTTTGCATTGTGCTTCCCCTTGCCGTAACCATTCTGCTTACTTCTTTTGAAAGCTCTGTTTCCGGCGGTGCTGATGCTTCGGACAGAATTGAACTCACGAAATACTGGCTGGACAGAATGCTCTCCAACGTAAGCTCTGTAAAGCCCACCGCCGAAAGCTTCAGAATTGCGCTTGCGGCATCACCGATTTACATTGCCGCCACAACCGCATTGGGCTGGCTTGCAATTGTGAAACGCGAATACTGATTTATCGAGGAAAAATAATGAAAAAACTGCTATCTCTGATTCTCGCCCTGCTGGCGCTGTTTTCTCTTGTGGCCTGCGCCGCACAGTTCGACGACAACGGCAACGAAGATGATCCCGTTCAGACTCTTCCTGTTGTAACCGAGCCTGTTGAAACCGAGCCCGCAAAGCTTGACGAGCACGGCGTCTATACAACCAAGGAAGACGTTGCACTCTTTATCCACACCTACGGTCATCTGCCTGACAACTTCATCACCAAGAAGCAGGCGCAGTCGCTTGGCTGGCCAGGCGGCAGCCTTGAACCCTATGCCCCCGGCAAGTGCATCGGCGGCAGCTACTTCGGTAATTACGAGGGTATTCTTCCCGAAGCACCCGGCAGGAGCTACACCGAATGCGACATTGACACGCTCGGCGCGGACAACCGCGGCTCAAAGCGCATTGTATTCTCAAACGACGGACTCATCTACTACACCGAAGACCATTACAAAACCTTTGAACTTCTCTACGGGGAGGAAACGCCATGAAAAACATCATCATTAACGGCTCCGAGATTATCGGCATTGCAGATATCCACGAGCTTCTCGCAGAAGCTCTGGATTTTCCAGAATACTACGGCATGAATCTTGACGCGCTCCATGACTGTCTCGGAGATATTTCCGAGGAAACAAGCATAACAATCACAGAAAGCGAAATTCTCACCAACCGCCTCGGCGTAAGCTTTGAAAAGCTCATGCGGGTTCTGAATGACACCGCACTTGAAAACGACAATCTCTATATAATAGAGGTGTGAACAAAAAATCCCGACTCACAGAGTCGGGATTTTTTTATGTAATCACATATAGAACTTGGGCTTTTTCTTCTTAAGTCCGCCCATTGCAAATGCAGCACCCTTTGCCATGATTTCCTGGTACTTGGGCAGATGGCGGGAGGAGGTGGAGCACATGTCAATGCAACGCATGCAGCTGATGCAGGACTGCTTCTTGACCTTCATCTTGACGTCGCTGATGGCCTTCATGGGACAGTTGTTGAAGCAGATACCGCAGCCGATACATTCCTTAGCGGGCTTGGGGTACAGAGGCAGCTTTGCGGGCTTCTTGTCCTTGTATGCGGGATCGCCGGGCATCTGGACGTCCTTCATCTCTGGCTGGGCAATGACCTTGCCAACGAAGTCAAGAAGCTGCTTGCGCTCATCTTCGTCGGGACGGAACTTGCCGACCTCGGGATTGAAGGCATGGGGAGTAATCATTTCTGCACCGCCGACTACGCGGAAGCCTTTTCTCTTAACAAGGTCGCTCATCTCCAGCAGAGCATCGTCAACAGCGCGGTTGCCGTAGCAGGCAACGAGGATTGCGGGAGTATTGCTGCACTTGATGTGGCTCAGGCGCTCATGCACGGGAATTGGAATACGTCCTGCGTAAACGGGAACAAAGAAAATCGCCAGATCGTCCTCGGACATGTTCATTTCAAGGCAACGAACGGTGATATCGATTTCGTCAGCTTCAAGAGCCTTTGCAAGCTCAACTGCCGCAAATCTGGTGCCGCCGGTGGGACTGAAGTAGAATACATACTTTTTCATATGACAAACTTCCTTTTCTGATTATCAATTTTGTTGATATAGTATTTTATCATACATACCGTCATAAGTTCAAGTAAAACCGCAAAAGTTTCTAAAAAGCAGAAACAAGCCCCGACTTTCGTCGGGGCTTGAAGCTTATTTATTCTATCGGAGGCAAATACAGGGAGTAGAAACAGGAAGAGAAATCGGAGGCGAACATCTGGTAAGTCGGGTCATCGTCAAAATATACGAAACCTGTTCCGTCATCAATGTAAACGGCATTTCCGCTGCAGCAGCTCGCATCTGTCACTCCCGGAATGACAAAGGCAACGTGATATGCGTCGCTGCCTCCCACGAAGTCGAAATATCCGTAGCTGACAACGCTCCAATATACATCGTCAACACCGTATTTTGCCGTGTCGGGATATTTCTCATGGAAGTTGTCCAGCACAATGCTCTTGATTTCGTCGGCGGTGCGGCTGCCGTTGTCTGTATGGTGCAGCTTTGCCTCATCAAGCATACACAGGAAGTTATCCTTTTCGTCCACCCATTCGTAATAATCTCTGTCGCTGTGAATGCAGTCAAAGTCAAAGGTGGAATTTCTTATCATCACGCGGCCGTCAGCATCGTACTCGTTGGTTTCAAATATTGCTTCCTGCTCTGTGCCGTCAGGCTGCACAGTGAACTGGTGATACTTCAGCAGTTTTCCCTGCTCATTGTACTCCTTCAGAATGCGGAGCTCCTGATTGCCTGTGACCTTAATTTCAGTCAGCAATTCCTCTGAATCATCGCCGAAGGCGGCATAGCTGTATTCAGCGGTGCTTCCGTCAGAAAGGTATGTAACAAGGCTCACATTGCCCTTAGTGTTATAATCCACCTGCACAACAGGCGTATCCGACAGGGTTGAGCCAACGCCAACATTATTCATAATCGTAATATTGGTTTTATACCAAAGGGGTGCAACAACGCCGTAATAATACTCTGTATAGCTGTTATCATTACGGTTTTCTCTTGTCAGGAAGGTTCCTCTGGACTCATTGTTGATTATAAGCTCAATCTCTGTGTTTCTTCCCTTGCTGTCATTGGTATAGGCAAATTCCACAGTGTCATTACCGGTGGTTCTCTTATAGTTCAGAAGATTGCCGGATTTGTCATAGGAGTAGGAATGCTGCTGACCGCCGGTTTCTTTGCTGACCAGCTTACCGTCTTCGTTATAATATGCCGAATCTCCGTTGCTGTGGATTATGCTGACAAGAGTGCCGTCCTTGCTGTATGTTCTGTCAGCAACGTCCGTAATACGACCCGTTTCGTCATAGCTTACTGTGCGAATTATATTTCCGTTATCGTCGTAAATATATGCAGTCTCGCGGAAGCCGTTACGCAGACTTAACACCAGATTATTGTTTTCATCATACACGTATTCATTTGTATAACGCCACATTCCCCTGCTGTCAAAAGCATAGCTTCTGGACAGGACATAGGGGTCTTTGTTTTTTTCCGACGCCACTGTTTTGTTTCCGTCTTTTCCGACGTTGCCGCCGTTGTCATCCGATGCGGTCTGGTTGCCACAGGCGCAGAGAAGGCAGGTCAGCATACAGCAGAGCAGCAACAATGCAAGAATTTTTTTCATATTCATTTCTCCAGATTATAATAAGTAGATGATAAATATTATATATTTCCAAGACGGAAAATGCAACATAAAACAAGCCCTGACGACTTTCGTCAGGGCTTATCCTATTTTCAGAGACTACATTGCCTCTATTTCCTTGATTACGTACTCATTGCCCTGAATGAGATAGGTATCTTCACTCTTGCAGTAGGGGCAAATCTTTGCGTATTTCAGGGTTTCGTAAGTCTTTCCGCAATTTTCGCAGTAGGTAACGGCTTCGATTTTCTCGACCTTCATCTCAGTATCAGCAAGATACTTGGTCTTTTTTCTTGCCCAATTCCAGAAGTCAACGATGTACTCGGGAACTATGCCGGAAACCTCACCTATCTGCAGGGTGACGGTGGCAACAACGCTGAGGTTATTCTCCTCAACAAGCTTTTCCACTTCGTCTATTACGTAATTAACTGTTCCAAGCTCATGCATGGATTTTTCCTCCGGGGATATAAGCGCTGGCTGAAAAACAGTCAGCGCTTATTTAATTGAAATTACTTACCGAGCTTTGCCTTGATGTCCTTGATGGCGATCTTGCCTGCGCGCTTTACCATGTAAGGTACGATGCCGCCGAACTTGCCTTCGGAGGTGCGCATGATGTGACCATCGGGAATATCACGGCTCAGGTGGATTGCATCAAATTCGCAGCGGGTGGTGCAGAGGCCGCAGCCGGTGCAGCGGTTGGTGTCAACTATAGTTGCGCCGCAGCCGAGGCAGCGGGAAGCTTCCTTCTTGACCTGCTCTTCGGTGAAGGTAAGGCGGTCGTCCTTCATGGTCTTTGCCTTCTTGAGATCCTTGCCGGGAACCTGACGGCCGGGCTTGTCGAAGCTCTCAATGCCGAGGACGATATCCTGCTTGTTGAGCTCGATGAAGTCGCGGCGGTTACGTGCAAGGGTGAGGCTCTGGCCGGGATGTACGTAGCGGTGCAGGGACTCAGCTGCTTCCTTACCTGCAGCGATAGCATCAATTGCGAACTTGGGACCGGTGAGGCAGTCGCCGCCGACGAACACGTCGGGCTGTGCGGTCTGGAGGGTGAAGCCGTCAGCAACAGCCTTGCCCTTTGCGTCCTTCTCCATTGCGCCGGTATCCAGCTCGCCCCAGTCGATCTGCTGGCCGATTGCTGCGATAACGTTGTTGAACTTGTATTCGCCCTTGTCAGTCTTCAGGCCGACAACCTTGCCGTCCTTGCCCATGATTTCAACGGGCTTGTTCTCGAATACGAACTTGACGCCCTCTTCCTTTGCCTCTGCAACTTCTGCGGGGTCAGCGGGCATATCTGATTCCTTGCGGCGGTAAACGACGGTTACGTCTGCGCCGAGGCGGAGTGCGGTACGTGCAACGTCCATTGCAACATTGCCGCCGCCGATAACTGCGACCTTCTTGCCGAGCTTGACTTCGTTGCCGAGGTTAACTTCACGCAGGAAGTCGACGCCGCCGAGAACGCCTGCAAGGTCTTCGCCCTCAACGCCGAGCTTTGCGCTCTTCTGTGCGCCGATTGCCACATAGAAGCCCTTGTAGCCCTGCTTGCGCAGATCATCAAGGGTGATGTCCTTACCGACTTCAACGCCCATCTTGAACTTGACGCCCATCTTCTTCAGAACGTCGATTTCAGCCTTGACAACGTTCTTCTCAAGACGGAAGGAAGGAATACCGAGGGTCATCATGCCGCCGGGAACCTTGTTCTTATCATAAACTACCACGGGGTAGCCCATCTTTGCGAGGTAGAATGCACAGCTCAGACCGGAGGGACCTGCACCGATAACTGCGATCTTCTCCTCATAGTCTTCCTTGGAGAGTCTTCTGGTGCGGCGGTCGGGAATGTAGCGCTCCTTCTCATTCAGTTCCTGAGCAGCGATGAACTTCTTGATTTCGTCGATAGCAACAGGCTGGTCAACGGTGCCGCGGGTGCAGGCGTCTTCGCAGCGGCGGGTGCAGATGCTGCCGCAGATTGCGGGGAAGGGGTTATCCTGCTTGATGAGAGCAAGAGCATCGCGGTAGCGGCCTTCTGCTGCCATCTTGATGTAGCCCTGAACAGCGATGTGTGCGGGGCATGCGGTCTTACAGGGAGCTGTACCGGTGTCGTAGCAGTTGATCTGATTCTTGTTCTTGTAATCTTCTTCCCACATGTGCTTGCCCCACTTGGTGTCTGCGGGGTTGGGGAACTTGGGATATTCAATGGGACCGGACTTGGTGCAGAGCTTCTGACCGAGCTTTGCAGCACCTGCGGGGCAGACTTCAACACACTTGCCGCAGGCTACGCACTTCTCGGTTTCGACATGTGCGCGGTAAGCAGATGCGGAAAGGTTGGGGGTGTTGAACAGCTGGCTGGTACGCAGAGCGTAGCAGACACCGAGAGCGCAGTTGCAGATTGCAAAAATCTTGCCTTCGCCGTCGATGTTGGTGATCTGGTGTACGTAGCCCTCTTCCTCTGCGCGCTGCAGAACTTCCATAACCTGCTCGTAGGAAGCATTGGAGATGCCGTCCTTGCCGGTTTCGTCGCAGTAACGTGCGCAGTCGCCGACAGCGATGCACCAGTACTCAGGCATATCGCCGGAGCCGCGGCCATTGAAGGATTCAACAGTACGGCAGGAGCAGCGGCCGATTGCATAGTAGTCATACTTCTTCAGCCAGTGGGACAGATGCTCAACGGAAACGGACTTGCTTTCGTGGGCAATTGCCTTCTCGACGGGGATAACGTGCATGCCGATGCCGGAGCCGCCGGGAGGTACCAGCTGGGTAATGCCTTCCAGGGGAAGACGTGCCATGTTGTTGAAGAATTCGGTAACTTCGGGATACTTCTCGATCTGCTTCTGCTTCATGTTCAGGAACTCTGCTGCGCCGGGAACGAAGCGGGGCAGAATGTACTGCTTGGTGTGAGTATCATTCTCCCAGTTGTACTCGATGATGCCGATTTCGCTCATTTCCTGCATCTTTGCATCGAGCTTGCTCTTTTCCCAACCGGTCTTCTTGACCATCTCGTCGAGGGTCACGGGAACGCGGTTCTTGGGCATCTTGAGCGCGATGTCGACCATGTCGTCATCAAGGATGTTGCACAGGCCCCAGAATTCGGGATCTGCTTCAGTGATCTTCTCGATGCCGAGCATCTGTGCGGCACGGTCAGTCATCTTTTTGCCGAGTTTGAATAGGTTCTCTTTGTTGGTTACCATTATGTACTCCTTTCAAATGTATATAAAATTACATTTTTTATTTTATACCAAGTTTGAGTATACCATATAAAAAATAAAATTCAATATGCAAAAACTACACATTGTGTGTTTTTTAACTGTTTTTCTACATATTTTATCTACGCAGGCTGTCACAATTTACTGTGCAATATGTATATTATCTTATATCCGCTTTTGCCATAAATGACGAAACGTTTTTCCCGTCTCATCTTCCGATTGATTTTATGATGAGCGATGATATAATTATAATAGTAAGTCAAAAAAATAACCAATAAAGGAGAATTGCATATGGCACAGTTAAGACCCAAGATAGTCAAGCTCGCCAAGGTAATCGGCGGACCCTCCGGTCTTCTGGTGAAGATTGACGAGAACACTCCCGAGTACTACTGCATGGCCGACATCGTCAGCGATGACGAGGCCGACATTGCCATTGCCGCTGGTCTGCGCAAGGAACGCACCGCCGGCTATCTGGCAAAGAAGGTGGGCAAGACCGTTGAGGAAATCATGCCCGCATTGGATAACCTTGTTTACTACGGCGTTTTCCGCCGCACCTACAGCGCGGAAGCAGGTCAGGACGTTTACTTCATGCAGATTTTCGCTCCCGGCATTCTGGAAATGATGGTAAACAACAAGGAGCTCATGGCAAACCATCCCGAAGTCGGCAGAGCATTTGAGGAATACACCCGTCTGCGTATGCAGTCTCTGGGACCCATGCTCCCCAACGGTTACGGTCTTATGCGCGTTATCCCCTGTGAAAGCGCCATCAAGGACAATCCCGACGCCGACGAATTTGAAAAGCTCAGCTACTACCTGAACAAGTACGACATCTTCTCCGTATCTCCCTGCTCCTGCCGCGCCTCCCGCACCAGCATAGGTGACGGCTGCGGTCACCTTGACGAGGACATGTGCGTACAGATGGGCAAGGGCGCAGAGCACTACATACGCTCCGGACGCGCACGCCAGATTACCCGTGAGGAAGCCATGGAAATCATCCTCCGCGCCGAGGAAAACGGCCTCATGCACGATATCCCCAACATCGAGGAAGCCGGCGACAGCGCCGCCATCTGTAACTGCTGCTCCTGCGCCTGCTTCGGTCTGCGTGCCGGCATGATGTTCGGCGCCCGCGACGCAATCCGCTCCAACTACGTTGCTGTGGTTGACGAGGCAAAGTGCGTAGCCTGCGCACAGTGTGTTGAGGTCTGCCCCGGCAACGCTCTCAAGCTCGGTCAGAAGCTCTGCTCCACGGCAGACACCTCCGCACCCGACTATGTAAAAATCACCGACACTGTCTTCGTCAAGAAGGCATTTAATCCCGATTACCGCGAGAACCGCGAGGATACCCTACCCAGCGGCACCGCTCCCTGCAAGGTGGCCTGCCCCGCTCACGTTCCCGTTCAGGGCTATCTGAAGCTGGCAGCCCAGGGCAGATATACCGAGGCTCTCGAGCTTATCAAGAAGGAGAACCCCTTCCCTGCAGTCTGCGGCAGAATCTGCAACAAGCGCTGTGAGGCTGAATGCACCCGCGGCAAAGTTGACGAGGCCGTTGCAATCGACGAGGTAAAGCGCTTCATCGCCGACCATGACATGAACGCCGAAACCCGCTTCGTTCCCAAGATGGTGAACCAGATCGGACATCCCTACACCGAAAAAATCGCAATCATCGGCGCAGGTCCTGCGGGCATGAGCTGTGCCTACTACCTTGCAAACAAGGGCTACCCCGTAACCGTATTTGACCGCAACCCCGTTCCCGGCGGTATGCTGACTCTCGGCATTCCTGCCTTCCGTCTTGAAAAGGACGCTCTGAACGCGGAAATCGACGTTCTCAGAGAAATGGGCGTTGAGTTCAAGTGCGGTGTTGAAGTCGGCAAGGACATCACCATTCAGCAGCTGCGTGAAGAAGGCTACAAGGGCTTCTACCTTGCAATCGGCGCACAGAAGGCAGCACCTCTCGGCGTTCCCGGTGAGGAGCTCAAGGGTGTGTTCGGCGGCACCGACTTTCTGCGTGAAGTCAACCTCGGCAAGAAGGCCAATGTCGGCAAGAAGGTCGCCGTTGTCGGCGGCGGCAATGTTGCAATGGACGTTGCCCGCACCGCAGTTCCTCTGGGCGCCGACGTAACCGTTGTTTATCGCCGCAAGGAATCCGATATGCCCGCCGACCCCGAGGAAGTTGCAGAGGCAAAGGAAGAGGGCGTCAAGTTCGTATTCGAGCACAAGCCCGCCCAAATCGTAGGCAAGAGCGGCAAGGTCTGCGCTCTCAAGTGCGACAAGGGCGAGATTGAGGTTAACACCGTCATTGCCGCCATCGGTCAGCGCATCGACTGGGGCAACCTCGACGTTGGCGAGCTGAAGACGGGCGAAAAGGGCAATGCTCTTGCAGATGCTCTCACCTATCAGACCGCACAGCCCGACATCTTTGTGGGCGGCGACTGCTACACCGGTCCCAAGTTTGCTATTGACGCAATCGCGGCAGGCAAGGAAGCCGCAATTTCCCTGCACCGCTATGTACATCCCGGTCAGACTCTCACCATGGGCCGTGACCGCAGAATCTACCGTGCTCTCGACAAGGACGCAGCTCTTGTGGGCGTCGGCGGCTTCGACCATGAGCACCGTCAGGTACGCGGCTACAACGCTGAAAAGGCAAAGAGCTTTGCCGATTCCCGCGTCACC
>JAZRVW010000055.1:0-4233 GCA_045599385.1 Oscillospiraceae bacterium
TTTCACACGGCAAGCAGGTTCTTTGTATCACTCATCTGCCGCAGATTGCGGCCATTGCGGACAATCATAATCTGATTAAGAAAACCGAGCGCAACGGCAAGACCTACACTGAGGGAAACGAGCTTGACAGGCAGGGCAGACGCGAAGAGCTTGCCCGTCTGCACGGCGGTGACAATATCACAGAGCTGACAATTGCAAGCGCCGAGGAGCAGATCGCAGCAGCAGAAAAGTACAAGCAGGCATCACGTTATACGGAGTAAAGCTATGAATATTAAAGATAAAGCAATAGAGTATCACGATAAGGGCTATAACTGCGCACAAGCCGTGCTTGCCGCCTGCGGTGATTACACCGGACTTGACGAGAAAACCGCTCTGTCGATTTCTGCCGGCTTTGGCGGAGGGCTCAGAAGCGGTGAAATATGCGGAGCAATAAGCGGTGCTGTTATGGCAATAGGCATGGCAAATCCCTTTTTTGATGCCGAAAACGAAGCAGCAAAGGACAAAATTGCCGCTCTTGCAAAGGAATGTGTTGCAAGGGGAAAAGAAAAATTCGGCTGCATTCACTGCGCCGAATTAAAGGGCGATAAATCTAACTGCCCCAAATATATTGCTGAAATGGCGGAGCTTGCCACCGATATAATAGAGAATAACAAATAAAGATACAGGAGAAAAAACATGGGTATTTATGAAGAACTGGTTGCCCGCGGCCTTATTGCCCAGGTAACGAATGAGGAAGAAATCAGAGAAATGGTCAACAACGGCAAAGCTGTTTTTTACATTGGCTTTGACCCCACCGCAGATTCTCTGCACGTTGGACACTTCATGGCGCTGTGCCTTATGAAGCGTTTGCAGATGGCAGGCAACAAGCCTATTGCCCTCATCGGCGGCGGCACTGCCATGATTGGCGACCCTTCCGGCAGAACCGATATGCGCTCCATGATGACCAAGGAAACAATTGACCACAACTGTGAATGCTTCAAAAAGCAGATGTCCCGCTTCATCGAGTTCGGCGAAGACAAGGCAATGATGGTGAATAACGCCGATTGGCTTCTTGACCTCAACTACATTGAGTTTATCCGTGACATCGGCGCCTGCTTCAGCGTTAACAATATGCTCCGTGCCGAATGCTTCAAGCAGCGCATGGAAAAGGGCCTCAGCTTCCTTGAGTTCAACTATATGCCCATGCAGAGCTATGACTTCTATTATCTGTATCAGAAGTACGGCTGCAATATGCAGTTCGGCGGCAACGACCAGTGGAGCAACATGCTCGGCGGCACTGAGCTTATCCGCCGCAAGCTCGGCAAGGATGCCCACGCAATGACCATTACTCTGCTTCTCAACTCCGAGGGCAAGAAGATGGGCAAGACCGCATCAGGCGCAGTTTGGCTTGATCCCAACAAGACAAGCCCCTTTGAATTCTATCAGTACTGGCGCAATGTGGGCGATGCCGACGTTCTCAAGTGCATTCGTATGCTTACATTCCTGCCTCTTGAGCAGATTGACGCAATGGACAAGTGGGAAGGCAGCCAGCTTAACAGAGCAAAGGAAATTCTTGCTTACGAGCTTACCGCCCTTGTACACGGCGAGGAAGAGGCAAAGAAGGCCGAGACCTCCGCAAAGGCACTCTTCGGCGGTACAGGTGCAAACGAAAATATGCCCACCACAGAAATTTCCGAAGCAGACCTTACAGGCGGCGCAATTGACATCATGACCGCACTTGTAAAGGCAGAGCTCTGCGCCTCCAAGAGTGACGCACGCCGCAATATTCAGCAGGGCGGTGTTTCCGCAAACGATGAAAAGGTCAGCGATATTTCCAAGTCTTTCACCGCAGAAGAGCTCAGGGAAGGCGTTGTTCTGAAGCGCGGCAAAAAGAACTTCAACAAGATAATTCTCAAGTAAAGGGAGTGTAATATATGTCCATAGAAAAGGGAAGAGCGTACTTCCGTCAGTTCGGTATGGAAGACCGCGTTCTCGAATTTGAAGTTTCAAGTGCAACAGTTGAGCTTGCGGCACTTGCAGTAGGCGTTGAGGGCGCAAGAATTGCAAAGACTCTGTCCTTCAAGAAGGACGATTCCTGTATTCTCATTCTTGCAGCCGGTGACGCAAGAATAGATAACCGCAAATTCAAGGATTATTTTCACATGAAGGCTAAAATGCCCACTCCCGACGAGGTTCTTGAGCTTGTGGGCCACCCCGTAGGAGGCGTTTGCCCCTTTGGAATTAATCAGGGAATCGAAGTTTACCTCGATGAAAGCCTCAGGCGCTTTGAAACCGTTTTTCCCGCAGTAGGCAGCGGCAACAGCGCAATCGAGCTCAACCTTGAGGAGCTGTACAAATACTCCAACGCAATCGCATGGATTGATGTCTGCAAGCTTCCCGAGCCCGTAACAGAATAATAGAAAAGCGCTGAAAGCATTTGCTTTCAGCGCTTTTAAAATTACCAGAAATAAGAGTTTTTCCAGGAGTACACGTGCCAGAAGCCGTCATAGCTGTCACTAATTTCGTCCCAGTCTGTTCCGTCAACTACTCTTACCTTATAAGTGTCGCCGTCATACTGAATGTCGAAAATAAACAAGCTTTCATTTCCGTCTTCATCATAATCATATTCCTTCATTGAGGTGATTTTTCCGAAAATGTTATACTCATATACTTCTTTCCATTCATAATTTCCGTCTTCATCAAGAGAGCCAATCTGCATGCCGTGACTGTCATAAACATCGGTCCAGCAAAAATAGCCGTCTTCGTCAAAATACTGGTTATATGTCAGACCGTCTTCAACATAGGTGTTAACATCATAATGTGTCTTTTCGTCTTCATCGGAATACTCATGAGTTGCGGAAACCATTTTATGATTATCATCATATACATATGTCCATATTGATGTATAATCTGCATCTGCATAGGAACGCTCTGTACGGATAAGGTCAGTACCGTCATAGTAGTAATCTGTTGTAGCATAATACTCATTATCATCGTATGTAACGCGTTGAGTCAGAAGGATTTTCTGATTACCAAAAATGTCGGTAAAGAAGAACAGGGCAGCGGCAATGGCGATAACCGCAACGAAAATCAGAAGGAATATCAGCAGACCCTTGTGCTTGCGTCTTTTCTTTTCCTTTTTTGGTTTGACGCTTTTTTTGGGTTCAGGCTGCTCCACCATGGAATTATCAAATACTGCTGGTTCCTCATGTACGGGCTGCTGAAGAGGATTTCCGCACTGTCTGCAGAATTTTGTTCCTTCCTCATAGGGCGCTCCGCACTTCGTGCAAAACTTCATATAATTTCTCCTTTCGACGTATTGCCGTATATTGCTAAGCTAATATTAGCATATTTTGTAATATACAGTCAATACGGCAATAAAAATAGCTGAAAGCATTGCTTTCAGCTATTTTTTCATTACCAGAAGTGATACATTTCGTAGGTGCAGATGGAATAATTTCCTATGACATCTTTATCACTTGAATTGATGACTCTTATTATCATTGAATCACCGTCATATTCTACCGAACTTTCACGCCAGTCGGTATAATCGGGCTTGGTACTCAATTCGCCGTCTTCATCATAGTAGTGATAATATGTTACATGCATGGAAGTAATTTTTCCGAAGAAATTATATTCAATTTCTCTTTCAAATGTAACGCGTTCATTTGAATCAAGCCTTTTAACTGCCCAACCGTGGCCGTCATATACAACTGTATAGCAATAGTAGCCTTCTTCATCAAAGTACTGATGATATGTCAAGCCGTCTTCAACATAAGTATTAACGTCATATGTAAGTTCTCCATCAGCATAGTCTTCAAAGTCGTAAGACTCTGTATAGGAAACCAGATTATGCTTTCCGTCATACACATATGTATAGCTATAATCATCGCACCAGTCACGCACCAAGTCTGAGCCGTCATACTCAGAATACCAGGTATTTGTACATTCGTTATCACTGTAGGCATCTTCTCGTGTAACGAGAATTTTATTGTTGCTATGACCGGTTATGAGATAAAGCGTATCGGTAAAGAAGAACAGGGCAGCGGCAATGCCGATAAGCGCAACGAATATCAGAAGGAATATCAGAAGACCCTTGTGCTTACGTTTTTTCTTTTCCTTTTTGGGTTTGACACTTTTTTCGAGAACCGGCTGCTCCACCATGGAATCATCAAATACTGCGGGTTCCTCCTGCGCGGGCTGCTGAAGAGGATTTCCGCACTGTCTGCAGAATTTTGTTCCTTCCTCATAGGG
>JAZRVW010000056.1:0-4716 GCA_045599385.1 Oscillospiraceae bacterium
AGGACTGTGCTTCAAATGCGCGCGTGAGCTGCACATCAAGCCCGTTGACGATATGCTGGAGAAGCTCGGCATTTCCGACGAGGATATTGACAGCATCGCAGGCGATATGATGAGCATGCTTGGCGGCGGCGAGGACGTTCCTGAGTTCAGCGGCGATGAGGCCTCTGCCGATGATGACGGCAAAACCGCAACCTTCCCGTTCCTCAACCGCCTTTTCGGCGGCGCAGGCGGTCAGAATGCCGGCAATTCCGCAGAGGGTGAGCCCGTTCAGCCCAAAAAGGACGGCAAGGACGGAAAGCCCGCAAAAATGAAGTTCCTTAATAACTACTGCATAAACCTCACCGAGCGCGCACGCGAGGGAAAGCTTGACAATATGATAGGCAGAAAGGAAGAGCTGGAGCGAGTAATCCAGATTCTCAACCGCCGTCAGAAAAACAATCCATGTCTCATCGGCGAACCGGGTGTGGGCAAAACCGCCGTTGCAGAGGGTCTTGCCCAGCGCATAGCCAATGAGGAGGTACCCTACAAGCTTCGCGGCAAGGAGGTTTATCTCCTTGACCTCACGGCGCTTGTGGCGGGAACCCAGTTCCGAGGTCAGTTTGAAAGCCGAATGAAAGGTCTCATTGAGGAGATACGCAGGCAGGGCAACGTCATTCTCGTCATCGACGAGGTGCATAACATTGTTGGCGCAGGCGATGCCGAGGGCAGCATGAACGCCGCGAATATTCTGAAACCCGCACTTTCCCGCGGCGAAATTCAGGTAATCGGCGCAACAACCTTTACGGAGTACCGCAAGCATATCGAAAAGGATTCCGCCCTTGAGCGACGCTTCCAGCCCGTGACCATAAACGAACCGTCCATTGAGGACAGCATTGAAATCCTCAAGGGTATTGCCCATTATTACGAGGAGTACCACGGCGTAAAGATAAGCGACGAAATGTGCCGCGAAGCCGTCACCATGAGCGAACGCTATATCACCGACCGTTTTCTTCCCGACAAGGCAATTGACCTCATTGACGAGGCCTGCTCCGATGTAAACCTCAAGGATAAGGATATAAACGACCGCATGATAGCCGAGCGTGACCTTGAAAATATCCGTTTTGAGCGCGAAACACTTATGAGCGACGACGCAACGGGTATGAGCGATGAGGACCTTGACAGGCGCTATGCCCGCATTGCAGAGCTTCGCAGCAGGGAAATGCAGCGTGAGCAGGAGATTGCGGTTATTGACGCTGGAGGAAAGCCCGAGCTTACAACCGAAAATCTTGCCCGCATAATTGAGCTCTGGACAAAGATTCCCGCCTCCAGTATTTGCGCTGACGAGTATGAGCGCCTTGCGGAGCTTAACAGCCGCCTGAAAGCGCACATCATCGGTCAGGACGAGGCGGTCGATGCCGTGTGCCGTGCCATAAAGCGCAGCCGCGTGGGACTCAAGGCAAAAAGAAAGCCCACAAGCTTCATCTTCGTAGGCGGCACGGGTGTGGGCAAAACCGAGCTTGTAAAGCGTCTTGCCGCCGATTTGTTTGATTCCCCCGAAAGCCTTATACGACTTGATATGTCCGAGTTCATGGAGAAGTTCTCCGTGTCCCGTATCATCGGCTCTCCTCCGGGCTATGTGGGCTATGACGAGGCAGGTCAGCTTACGGAAAAAATCCGCCGCAAGCCCTATTCCGTTGTTCTGTTTGACGAGATTGAAAAGGCACACCCCGATGTGCTTAACATTCTGCTTCAGATTCTCGATGACGGACGCATCACCGATGCCCAGGGCAGAACGGTCAATTTTGAGAATACGGTCATTGTCATGACCACCAATGCGGGAAGCAACAGCAAGGTCAGCACCATCGGCTTCGGCGGAACGCTGAACGATATGAGCCGCGAAAGAGCGATGAAGGCGCTCAACGAGTTCCTGCGCCCCGAGTTTATAAACCGCGTTGACGAGATAATCTGCTTCAATCAGCTTTCCGAGGCAAACTTCCGCGGCATAGCGGAGCTTATGCTCGGCGAAACAAAGGACGCCATGGCGGAGCGCGGTATGAAGCTCACATGGGACGAAAGCCTTGTGGATTACCTTGTAAAGAAGAGCTACTCCGTAACCTACGGCGCAAGAAACCTGCGCCGCACCATTCAGAAGGACGTTGAGGACGCAATCGCGGAGAAGATTATTTCCCGCCGCGGTGAAAATGTAAGCCGCGTAAGACTGTCCTCCGACGGTGAAAAGGTGAAGGTTGAGGTTAGAAAATGATACGTTTTGAGAGTGATTACCTTGAGGGCGCGGTGCCTGAAATAATGGCACGCCTTCAGGAAACGAATTTTGAACAGACGGCGGGCTACGGCGTTGACACATATTGCGGCGCCGCCCGTGAGAAGATAAAGGCTGCCTGCGGAGCGGAAAATGCCGATGTTCATTTTCTCGTAGGCGGAACGCAGACCAACACCACGGTCATTGCTGCAGCGCTGCGTTCCCATCAGGGCGTGCTTGCGGCGGAAAGCGCCCACATCGAAGCCCATGAAACCGGCGCAATTGAGGCAACGGGCCACAAGGTGCTGACGCTTCCCAGCCGTGACGGCAAGATAAGGGCGGAGCAGGTGAGGGAGTATGTCCTTCGCCACCGCGCCGACGAATCCTTTGAGCATATTGTTCAGCCCGCCATGGTTTATATCTCTCAGCCTACGGAAACGGGTACGGTTTATTCCCGCGATGAGCTGAAGAAAATCTCCGACGTCTGCAGAGAGCTCGGCATTCTGCTTTTCGTTGACGGCGCACGCCTTGCCTGCTCTCTGGCGCTGGACTATACGCCCACACTTAAAGAGCTTGCGAAGCTCTGCGATGTTTTCTACATCGGCGGAACAAAGCACGGCGCGCTTTTCGGTGAAGCGGTCGTCATCATGAACGACGCGATAAAGCAGGATTTCCGCTACATGATAAAGCAGCGCGGCGGAATGTTCGCCAAGGGCAGACTTCTGGGACTTCAGTTTGATACGCTGTTCACCGATGACCTGTACTTCCGCATCGGTGAGCATGAAATGAAGCTTGCTGAAAAGCTCCGCAATGCCTTTGCGGAAAAGGGCTTTGAGTTTTACTATGACTCGCCCACAAACCAGCTTTTCCCCATACTCAGCGGTGAGCAGATAGCAAAGCTTTCCGAAAAATACTCCTTCTCGACACAGAAAAAGCTTCCCGAGGGCAGAACGGTTGTGCGCTTCTGCACAAGCTGGGCAAGCAGGGAAGAGGACATAGACGGGCTTATTTCGGACATAAATGCACTTTGAGGTGAAAAAATGAAAATTGAAATTATCAAGGGCGACATTACAAAGCAGAGCGTTGACGCAATTGTCAACGCCGCAAACTGCTCGCTTCTCGGCGGCGGCGGAGTTGACGGCGCAATTCACCGCGCCGCAGGTCCCAAGCTTCTTGAGGAGTGCAGAACCCTGGGCGGCTGCAGAACGGGCGAGGCAAAAATAACGGGAGGCTACAACCTGCCCGCAAAGTATGTTATCCACACCCCCGGACCCGTATGGCACGGCGGAAATAAAAACGAGCCTGCGCTGCTTGCCTCCTGCTATCGCTCCTGCCTTGAGCTTGCGTCCCAAAACGGCTGTAAGACCGTGGATTTCCCCTCAATTTCAACGGGCGTGTATCATTTCCCCCTTGAAAAAGCCTCCGCAATTGCAATCAAGGTCATTGCCGAATATCTTTTCGAGCACCCCGAAATCGAGCGTGTGCGCATGGTGTGCTTTGATGACAAAACGAAGAAATATTATGAGGACGCATTGGAGATGCTCAAATGAAAAAACTGTTCCGCCTTCAGTACAATGCCCCCGTAACCCTGACCTTTGCGCTGATTTCACTCGGCGCACTGCTGCTGAATAACGCAACAGACGGCTGGTCGAACACCTATCTTTTCAGCGTCTGGCACTCAAACCTTGCGGATATTCTTACATATCCGAGATTTTTCCTGCACGTTCTGGGACATGCCGATTACAGCCATTACATCGGCAATATGATGATGATACTCGTGCTGGGACCGAGCCTTGAGGAACGCTACGGAAGCAAAAAAATTCTTGCCGCAATTGTGATTACCGCATTTGCAACCGGACTTGTGCATTGGATTTTCTTCCCCGGCTCAATGCTTCTGGGCGCCTCGGGAGTTGTATTCATGATGATTGTCATGGCATCTCTCGCGGGCATGAAAAACGGATACATTCCCATTACGCTCATTCTTGTGCTGGTGCTGTATCTCGGCAGCGAGATTGTCGATGCCTTCACGCTGAAGGACAATATTTCCCAGCTTACGCACATTATCGGCGGCGTAGTGGGCGCATTTATGGGGCTGAAGCGATGAAGAAAAAAGCACTTATTTCCTCCTGCCTTCTGGGTGTCAACTGCCGCTATGACGGCGGAAACAATAAGCTTCCCGAGGAGAAGCTTGTTGAGCTCAGGGAAAAATACGAGCTCATTCCCGTGTGCGCCGAGTGCTACGGCGGTCTGACAACGCCCCGCGTACCCTCCGAGCGCCGTGACGGCGGCGTTTTCTCAAAAGAGGGAAAAGACGTGACAGAAGAGTTTGTAAAGGGCGCAGAGGCGGCGCTGTATCTGGCAAAGCTTTTCGGAGCGGAGCTTGCCGTTTTAAAGGAAAACAGTCCCTCCTGCGGCAGCGGAACGATATACGACGGAACGTTTTCGGGAACGCTTACCCAAGGCGACGGCGTAACCGC
>JAZRVW010000057.1:0-46607 GCA_045599385.1 Oscillospiraceae bacterium
ATTGTCATTGCCGCAAAGAATGCGGAGACCCTGCGTATTCTGAATGATAAGATAAAAGACCGCGAGATAGAAAAATACTATCTCTGTGCCGTGCAGGGCAGACCGAACCCCAAAAGCGGAAGACTTGAAAACTGGCTTTTCAAGGACGCGGCGAAAAACCAGGTCTATGTAAAGAACAAGGCTGAGCCGGGTGCGAAAACCGCAATCACGGAGTATCGCACAATCACAACAAAGGGGCAGCTATCCCTTGTGGAGTGCAGACTTTTAACGGGCCGCACCCATCAGATAAGAGTGCAGATGGCCCACGCGGGCTGGCCGCTTTTAGGCGACGGAAAGTACGGCAGGGAGAAGTTTAACAAAAGCTTTGAGGAAAAAGGGCAGGCGCTTTATTCCTACAAGCTGGAGTTTGCGTTTCCCACGGATGCGGGCATTCTTGAGTATCTCCGCGGCAAAACCTTTACGGTAAAAAACGTCGATTTTGCGGAAAAATATTTCGGCGTCGAGAATATAGAACTTTTATAAAAATTTTTCGACAGGAAATGGTAAAAATTATTGACTTTAGGGCATTAAATATGTATATTCTAATTAATGCAAAGGACGAGCCGGACGCAGTTCCCGGCCCGTCCTTTTTAAATTTTTATGAAATGGGGGAGGATAAATGTCCAAAGAACTCATTCGCCTTGTGAATTGTCAAATGGCGTTTGACGACGAAATCGTTTTAAACGATATTAACCTGTATTTTAATGATAAGGAATTCCTCACGCTGCTAGGTCCATCAGGCTGCGGCAAAACCACCACGCTGCGAATTATCGGCGGTTTTCTCAAGCCCACAAGCGGTGATGTGCTTTTCGACGGCGAGAGGATCAATGATGTCCCGCCTCACAAGAGAAAGGTAAACACGGTTTTCCAGAAATACGCTCTGTTCCCGCACCTTGACGTGTACGAGAACGTTGCTTTCGGTCTGCGCATTGCAAAGCTGCCGGAGGACGAAATTGACGAGCGTGTTACGGAAATGCTGGAGATCGTCAGTCTGAAGGGCTTTGAAAACCGAAAGGTAAGTCAGCTATCAGGCGGCCAGCAGCAGCGTGTTGCCATTGCACGAGCCCTTGTTAACCGCCCGAAAGTTCTGCTTCTTGACGAACCTCTGGGTGCTCTCGACCTGCGTCTGCGCAAGGATATGCAGAACGAGCTCAAGCGAATCCAGCAGGCGATGGGCATTACTTTTATATATGTCACTCACGACCAGGAGGAAGCCCTCTCCATGTCCGATACCGTTGTTGTCATGGATAAGGGCCGTATACAGCAGATAGGCACTCCCGAGGATATTTACAACGAGCCGAAAAACGCCTTTGTTGCGGACTTCATCGGCGAGAGTAATATTCTTGACGGCGTAATGCTGGAGGACTGCCTTGTCAAATTCTTCGGACGCAAGTTCAAATGCGTTGACAAGGGCTTTGAAAAGAACGAGCCCGTTGACGTTGTAATACGTCCCGAGGATATTGACATTGTCAAGGCCGACGACGGCCACCTCTGCGGAACCGTAACAAGCGTCACCTTCAAGGGCGTGCATTACGATACCATTGTTGACTTCAAGGGCTTCAAGTGGTTGATTCAGACCACGGATTATCACGAGGTGGGCGAGTATATCGGTATCCGCCTTGAGCCTGAGGATATCCACATCATGCACAAGTCCGAGTATTCGGGAATGTTCGGTGACTACTCCTCCTACTCTGCCGAATATGATGAGATGGACGACCCCGACCTCTATCCCGAGGACGAGGAAGGCGAGGAAGCGTCGGAGGGAACGGAAGATGAAGAGTAAGGCTCTTGCGGCGCCTTACCTTGTGTGGATGGCGCTGTTCACCATCATACCTCTGGCCATTGTTGCCTACTACGCCTTCACCGACTCGCAGACGGGCGAGCTGACCTTTGAAAACATTGCAAATCTGGGCAACTATATGCCCATTCTCATAAAGAGTATCTGGCTTGCCCTTATTTCCACGGTAATCTGTCTTGTTGTGGGCTATCCCGTTGCCTATTTCATCGCAAACTGCGATGAGGCAAAGCAGCGTTTTCTGTATATGCTGGTAATGCTGCCCATGTGCATAAGCTTCCTGCTGCGCACTCTCGCATGGGTCGCACTCACCGAGGACACGGGTATCATAAACAACTTCATAACCTCAATCGGACTTAAGCCGCTTCCGCTTATCCGCAATAACGGCGCTGTGGTGCTGGGCATGGTTTATAACTACCTGCCCTATATGATAATGCCTCTTTACACCGTCATCATGAAGATTGACCACCGTCTTGTTGAGGCGGCGGAGGATTTGGGCTGCAACGGCACCCAGACCTTCAGACGCGTAATTCTGCCTCTGTCCACCCCGGGCATTATCTCCGGCTTCACCATGGTGTTTGTTCCCGCGGTTTCCACCTTCTACATTTCTCAGAAGCTGGGCTCAAGCGGAACAACCCTCATCGGCGACGTTATAGAAAGCCAGTTCAAGACCGCCTATAATCCCAATCTTGGCGCTGCGCTTTCCCTTGTACTTATGGTGATGATTTTCATCTGCATCGGAATTACCAACAAATTCGGCGATGACGAGGAGGTGATGGCACCGTGAAACGCTTCAACAAGGTTTTCACCGTTATTGTCCTCATCTTCCTTTATGTCCCCATGATAGTTCTTGCGGTGGGCTCCTTCAACAGCGGCATGGACATTGCCGTTTTCAAGGAATTTACCTTCAATAACTACCGTGAGCTGTTCAGGGACAGCGTGCTTCTGCCTCTGCTGCTCAACTCCGTAATCGTTGCGCTGCTGTCCTCCTTTATCGCAACGGTGCTGGGTACCGCCGCATCACTGGGCATTCATTCCATGGGCCCGCGTATGAGAAAGCTCACCATGGGCATCACCAATATTCCCATGACAAACCCCGAAATCGTAACGGGCGTTTCCCTTGCGCTGCTTTTTGCCTTCGTGGGAACGATGCTGAAGATCAACAACGTTCTGGGCTTTGCGACACTGCTCATAGCGCATATAACCTTCAATCTGCCCTATGTCATTCTTTCCGTAATGCCCAAGCTTCAGCAGATGGATCCCAATCTTGAGGAGGCGGCGCTGGATTTGGGCTGCACTCCCGTTCAGGCATTTTTCAAGGTTGTAATCCATGAGATTTTCCCGGGCGTCATCTCCGGTGCGCTCATGGCCTTCACCATGAGTCTTGACGACTTCGTAATCAGCTACTTCGTCTATGGACCGAGGTTCGTTACTCTCCCCGTGGAGATTTACAACTACACCAAAAAGCCTCTCCAGCCCAAGATTTACGCACTGTTCACTCTGCTGTTTGTGACAATTCTGCTTGTCATGGTGCTCATGAATCTGCTGCAGGCAAAGGACGAGAAAAAGGTCAGGGAAAACCGCCGTGCTCTGAAGAGAAAGCAGGTGGGCGCATGAAAAGAATTTCCGCATTCCTGCTGATGCTCCTGCTTGTTGTGAGCATAATCCCCGTGCCGCAGGCCAAGGCCGAGCCCGTAACCATTAACGTCTATAACTGGGGCCAGTATATTTCCGACGGCACCGACGGTTATATAGATGTCAACAAGGCCTTTACCGAGGCAACGGGTATCGAGGTCAATTACATGACCTTCGATTCCAACGAAACCATGTACACCAAGCTGAAAACCGGCGGCAGCAGCTACGATATTATCATTCCCTCGGACTATATGGTGGCACGCCTCATTGCCGAGGATATGCTTGAGCCGCTGGATTTTGACAATATACCCAACTACAAGTATATTGACGAGGCATATAAGAACACCGCATACGACCCTGAAAACAAGTACTCCGTACCTTATACATGGGGTACCGTGGGCGTAATCTACAACTCCAAGTACGTTGACGAAGCGGATACAGGCTCGTGGGATCTGCTGTGGAACGAAAAGTACGCAGGCAAGATTCTCATGTTTGACAATCCCCGTGACGCCTTTGCGATTTCCGAGCTGCTGCTGGGAATGAGCATCAACACCGAGGACCGCGACGAGCTTCGCACCGCGGCATACAAGCTCATTGAGCAGAAGCCCCTTGTGCAGAGCTATGTCATGGACCAGATCTTCGACAAGATGGAGCGTGAGGAGGCATGGATCGCCCCGTATTACGCAGGCGACTATCTTCTCATGGCGGACGAAAATCCCAACCTTGAGTTCTACTTCCCCGAGGAAGGCTTCAACCTTTTCATTGACGCCATGTGCATTCCCAAGGGCTGTCAGAACAAGGCGGCAGCCGAGGCCTATATAAACTTCCTCTGCAATCCGGAAATAAGCGGACAGAACCTTGACTATCTCGGTTATTCAACGCCCATTTCCGAGGCAAAGCAGTATATGGACCCCGATACAGCCTCCAGCGAAATCGCCTATCCCACGAAGGAAACTCTTGAGGGCGGCGATGCCTTCATGTACCTCCAGCCCGAAACCAGCCAGTACACCGATTCTCTGTGGCTTGAGGTCAAAACCCAGGGAGGCGTGGACACTTATGCCATTGTGTGTATGGCGGCGGTAGTCGTCCTGCTCATAAGCTACTTTGTTGTCCACAAGATAAAAACCAAAAAACGCCTTGCAAACCGCTGCAAGAAGTGGAAAACACAATAACGTAAAAAGAAGTACCCAAAGGGTACTTCTTTTTACGTTTAGGAAGATAAATTTCCAGTATTGACAAATCACTGACAAAGGCGTATATTAACTGTGTGAGTACAAAACACACAGTTTGATATTAACCGAACTTGGAGGGAACTGTGAAATGATCAGTCTGAACTTCCGGGACCACCGGCCTATATATGAGCAGATTAAGGACGGCCTGCGGCATCTCATCGTCAGCGGAGCTCTGCCGGACGGCAGCAAGCTTTCCTCCGTGAGAGAAATGTCCGCCGAGCTTGCCATAAATCCCAGCACCATTCAGCGTGCCTACCGCGAGCTTGAGGCGGAGGGCTATATCTGCTCCGTGACGGGAAAGGGCAGCTTTGTCTGTGCAAGGGAAATGGCGGACAAGGCGCGCCGCAAGGAGCTTCTCGGGAAATTTGATGAGCTTTGCACCGAGCTCGGCTATATCGGTGTCAGCAAATACGCGCTGATTGAGCGCCTGGAGGGAGGCCTGAGCAATGATTGAAGTAAGAAATGTTTCAAAGGAATTTGACGGAACCCATGCCCTGAGCAACCTTTCTCTCACCGTTCCGAAGGGCTCGGTTTACGGTCTTGTGGGACCGAACGGCGCAGGAAAAAGCACGGTAATACGCCACATAACCGGCATATACCAGCCCGACAAGGGAGAGATATTCCTTGACGGGAAGCCGATTTTTGAAAATCCCGAGGCAAAGGCACGCATTGCCTATATCCCCGACGATATTTTCTTTTTCCCCAACGCAACGGTGAAGGAAACCGTGGACTTTTACCGCAGCATTTACCCGAGCTTTGACAATGAACGCTTCAAAAAGCTGGGCGAGCTTTTCAGAATTGACATCAAGCAGCAGATGCGCCGTCTTTCCAAGGGTATGCAGAAGCAGGCAGCATTCTGGATTGCCATATCTCTGCGTCCCGAGGTGCTGATTCTTGACGAGCCCGTGGACGGACTTGACCCCGTAATGCGCCGCCAGATTTGGAGTATTATTCTTGCTGACGTTGCGGAAAACGGAACCACCGTTCTGGTATCCTCTCACAACCTGCGTGAGCTTGAGGACGTCTGTGACCATGTGGGTATTATGAACAGAGGCAGAATACTGATTGAACGCTCGCTCACCGAGCTTCAGGGCAATGTAGTCAAGGTTCAGCTTGCTCTTCCGGAGGGTGCCGAGCTTCCCGAGGGACTTGACATTCTGCATCAGAACAGAGTCGGCAGACTCAGAACGCTTATCATACGCGGCAACGCGGAGGAGCTTGAGAAAACCCTCAGTCCTGCAAATCCGTTCTTTGTTGACGTTCTGCCCCTCACACTTGAGGAAATTTTCATTTACGAGTTAGGAGGTGCAGACTATGAAGTTAAAGACATCATTCTTTAACTGTGGGCTTTTAAAGAGCAATCTCAAGCGCTTCTGGCCCCTTTACACAGCCTATTTCATCGTGCTGCTGCTGGCGATTCCCATGCTGGTAACAGCCTCGGACATGGGAAGCCCCGCAGACAATATCATTGATACTCTCCGCGGCTATCTTGACGGAATCTCCGTCATAGTGACGTTCCTCATGGCCATATCAACCGCCATGTGCGTTTACGGCTTCATGTACAGTCAGCGAAGCTGCGGCATGGTGGCATCGCTTCCTCTGAAACGTAAGACCATCTTCGCAACAACCGTTGCGTCGGGCATACTTCCCGTTTTGGCGATTAACCTGATAATCGGTCTTATGACGGCAATTCCGCTTTTCACCCACCCCGATCCCGTTGCTGTTGAGGCTCTGTTTATCTGGTTTGCGGTAAGCTCCCTGCACTACATTACCTTCTTCGGCCTTGCAAGCATCATTGCCGTAATCACGGGCAACATTGTGGGACTGCCCGTTTTCTATGTCATCGCGAATTTCATCGTGCCTGCCATCGAAAGCGCGATACGTGAAATTTCCTATGCCTTCATATTCGGCTTCACGAACTCCGTGCAGGAGCTGCGCTTCGGCTTCCTTGCTCCTTTCCAGTACCTGCTTGTACGTAAATCAATGGTCTGCGAGATGAGCAATGCTCCCGATTCGCCGGCCATAACGGGAGTAAATTATCCTGAGTGGCATATTGTGATTGTCTATGCCGCCGCAGGCGTTGCGCTGATGGTTGCGGCAATGCTGATTTTCCGCAAGCGCAGAATGGAAAACTGCGGCGATGTAATTGCGGTACCCTTTGCCAGACCCATATTCAAATACGGTGTGGCAGCCTGCTTTGCCATGGCAAACGGCATTCTGCTCAGAAGCATCTTCGGTGTTACTGACGTTGGCGAAATTGACGCGGCCATGTACTCCGTTTACATGATAATCGGCGCGTTTATCGGCTATTTCGGCTCGGAAATGCTCATGCGTAAGAAATTTAATGTTTTCAAAGGCAACTGGCTGGGCTACATTATTCTTGCTGCGCTGTGTGCGGCGTTTGTCTGGGCGTGCCTGACAGACTT
The DNA here is from genome assembly GCA_045599385.1 of Oscillospiraceae bacterium. Classification (GTDB taxonomy): domain Bacteria; phylum Bacillota; class Clostridia; order Oscillospirales; family Oscillospiraceae; genus F23-B02. Next base: position 7,128 of record JAZRVW010000057.1, read on the forward strand.
TGCGGGTCTGGGCAGCAAAACACCCGATGAGGAAACCGTGGACTTCGTTGTAATATACACCGAAAACTACAGCGACGAGCTTGTGCTTGAGGAGGAGTCCTCCGTCGATGCGGTGCTTGAGCTGAACAAAAGCATCATCGAAAACAGAGAGCAGCATCTCAACGCCGATACTGAGGACGAGGTATGCGTTAACATTGACTATCATCTTATAAACGGTAGAATAATCACCCGCGAATACTCTATTGACGGGAAATCGCAGGATTATGAAAGCTACAAGCAGATTCTCGACTGCGAAGAGTCCATTGAATACTATATTACTCCCGATGTGCCCGTAAGCCCCGAGTACATCAGCTACGGTATGTTTACCTATAACAATGTGAATACGGGAGAGTACAGCACTATTGAACTGACACCAGAGCAGGCTGTCCGCTTCTTCACTAGCGCCTACAGCGCGGACATCAGAGCTGGCAGACTCAGCTATCATGAAACCGATACGGGAAACTACGCCTATGTTGAAATCCAGTTCTTCGGCATTGAGAACGCAGGCGGGAATTATCCCGAGCATCTGTATTTCTGCTGCTATATCAGCCCCGATTGCGATAGCAGTATTCAGTGGGTAAAAAATAATCTGAACGTTGACCTTAAGGGTATGCTCAGATAAAATCAAAAGCGGAACACTTGCATTGAAGTGTTCCGCTTTGCTGTTTGCGGATAAGTTCATAAATTCTTTTGCCTTTGTTCATGCCTTTGTAATAATGCTGAGGTATTATACTGTCGAAGTATAATTAGCGTTAGCGGAGACTTACGCCATGGACATGGAAAAAGACAAGATTTTTGACAGCTCCGAGCCTGCATCAGCAAAAGAGGCAGTCGCTCAGAACGGTGATTTTGACGGAGAATACGGCTTTACAGGAACAGAGCGGAAGCTTTATGAAGATGCGGAATTTGTTCTTCCGGGCGAATCCGCCGACGTTCCCCATTACTATGTTCCCGCAGAGAAAAAGCCGAAGGAAAAAACCGAAAAGCCTGCCAAAAAAAGCAGAAGCTTTGCAAAAACCGCGTGTCTGTGCCTTGTGTGTGCGCTGCTCGGCGGAATCATCGGAAGCGGAGCCGTCATTGTTGCGCAGAACAGAAACAAGGAACAGCCTGAAGCCGCGGACTCCAATGCTCCAATTGTTTCCGACGTTAAGCCCGTAAGCGCAGGGGTCACCAACGCAAACAATATCTATGCTCTCGGCTGCCAGCAGGTAGTTGGTATTACCACCTCCGTGGACTACACAAACTTCTTCGGTCAGACAAGCTCAACAGCCGTATCGGGCTCGGGCTTCATTGTCACAACCGACGGATATATCCTCACAAATTTCCATGTTGTTGAATACGCCTACGAGGGTAAAACCACAGTCACGGTAATGTTCAAGGACGGCACGGCATACGAAGCGGACATTGTGGGTGTTGAACCCGAAAACGACATTGCCGTTTTGAAAATTGATGCCACAAACCTCACTCCCGCGTCTATCGGTGACAGCAACGCCATTCAGGTCGGCGATACGGTGTATGCCATCGGCAATCCTCTTGGCGAGCTCGATTTTTCCATGACGACGGGCTCCGTAAGCGCACTCGGACGAAGCATCACGACAGATGCAACACAGCCTGCAATCAATATGTTCCAGTTTGATGCCGCAGTGAACTCCGGAAATTCGGGCGGTCCTGTCTACAACACGAGCGGGCAGGTAATCGGCATTGTAACCGCAAAGTCAAGTGTCTCCGGTACCGAGGGACTTGGATTTGCAATCCCGATTAGCGATGCCGTTGAAATTGCAAACGAGCTTATTACCAACGGCTATGTCAGCGGCAAGGCCTACATGGGCGTAAATATTGACACACGCTACACATCGGTATATGCCGATTATTACGGCATGCCCGAGGGCGCATACGTCTTCGGCGTTGAGAAGGGAAGCTGCGCTGACACGGCGGGCATCACCGCAGGTGACATCATAACTTCGGTCGGTGATACAACCATAACCAGCTATAGCGACCTGAACACCGCGATAAGACAGTTCAAGGCGGGTGACACAACGAAAGTCGTTGTTTACCGCGGCGATGATTTTATCACTTTGAAAATAACCTTTGACGAATCCAAACCCAATGCGGAGTATGAGGGCGTCAATGAATCCGGCCTTTCCAGCTATCCCCACGGCAGCTAAGGCCAAATAGTAAGTTTTTCATTTTTCTCCTTTTATATCCTCTCTGTTTTTCCCTGACAAAAGGCCGGTGTAAAAACCGGCCTTTTGTTTTCATTTTACTGCATCTGACGTATCATGTCCCGCTTTAGCCGTGAAATGATGCGCTTTTCAAGGCGGGATATGTAGCTTTGGGAAATGCCCATCATGTCCGCAACCTCCTTCTGCGTCATTTCCTCCTGACCGCCGAGACCGAAGCGGAGCGTTATGATGCTCCTTTCACGCTCACCGAGGGCGGCTATGGCGCGGTGAAGCATCTGACGGTCGGCATCGTCCTCAAGGGGACGGCATACCTCGTCATCATCGGTGCCGAGAACATCGGAAAGCAGAAGCTCGTTGCCGTCCCAGTCGGTGTTCAGCGGCTCATCAAAGCTGACCTCCGTGCGCTGATTGCTGATTTTCCGCAGGTACATGAGAATTTCGTTTTCAATACAGCGCGAGGCGTATGTGGCAAGCTTGATGTTCTTTGAGGATTTGAAGGTGTTGATGGCTTTTATAAGCCCGATTGTGCCGATGGAGATTAAATCCTCAAGATTGATTCCCGTGTTTTCAAAGCGGCGGGAGATGTAAACAACAAGACGGAGGTTGTGCTCAATGAGAAGCTTCTTCGCGTTCTCATCGCCGTTTTCCATGGCGGCAACGGCCGTATCCTCCTCGTTTTTGTCAAGCGGCGGCGGAAGCACATCGCTGCCGCCTATGTAGTAAACCTCGGGCGCGGTGGAAAGATGCTTTTCAAGCCAGACCTTTATTGCGTTAAAAATGTCCATATATTCTCCTTTCAGATTCTAATACCTAATAAAAAGCTTTAAGAATGAAGCGAGGATGATTTTTGCCAGGCAAGGCGAAGACCGCAGGGAATACTGGCTATGTATTTCCAAGGGCTAAGCAGTGGACCGCTATACGAACCCGTTTTTCACGGCACAGGGCATCCGCATACCGCGTTTTGCTCAATCACAATGCGACAGCATTCCTCAATCGCAAAGCCTTGTCTGCGAAAGCCCTGAGCCGTGAAAAATCTTCGACCTTAAACGAAGGGAATTTGCCCTTTATCAAGGCAGAGTACGCAGGCGGGCTGACGCCCGCCAAGGACGATAACGCAGAGAAAGGGCAAAGGTTCGAGTTTAAGGCGGGTGCGTATAGCGGTTCACTGCTTTGACGAAGTATGGCGGAAATCACACCGCTTCTAATTGAATGTTTTTATTAGGTATTAGTATCAGATACCGATTACAGAGTCAAAGCCGTCGCCGCTTATCTGCGACGGCGATATACCGACGAGAATGTCGGTGAATTTTTTTCCGTCAAGCGTGATTTCGTCGGGCAGAAAAGCCGCAAGCATACCGTTTCCCGTACCGACGGCGGAGTAGGGGATAAGGCGGAAAACGCCATTCCCCGCCATAACAAGCTCCGATGCGTCCGCATCAAGCGAAATGCGGGGAAAAAGCGGCTGTACAGCCTCGAAGGACGCAACAAGCACACGTCTGCTGCTTACGGGGTCATAAAGCGTGTTGCCGCTGTCGGCAAGCGTGCGGAGCGTAACTGAGTTATCACCGAAATGAACCGAAGTTATGTAAATCTGCTTTTCCATACCCTTTGCGGTACGGCTGAAAACATAGCTCAGCACCGCATAGCTTATGCCGAAGGCGAAGGCGAGAACGGGCATGGAGAGGGGGATATATATTGCGCTTCCGCCGAGACCGCTGTGGAGGGATAGTCCCCATATTATGCCGCCGAAAAGGGCTGAAACGGCGAAAAATACGGCGGCACAGCGGATAAATTTCTTTTCTCCCCCGAAGGCGATGAGCGCCATGAGTATTCCCGAGCAGAGCTTGAAGGGGGCAAGGGAGAGAAAGGTGCAGTCGGGAAAAACCGACAGCGCGGCATAGACAGCACCGAAGAGGGCTGCAAGGGCATAACGCCACCGTCTGAACACAAGACCGCATACCCGCGCCGTACCCAGCGAAAGCAGATAGTCGATGATAAGGTTAATAATAAACAGCCGGTCTATGTAGATTGTTTCCATAGTGAAATTCTAAGCCCAATCTGCCGCACAATTTGTCAATTCGCAATTGTCAAACAAACTTGTATGTGGTAAAATACCTAAGATACAGTATAAGGAAAAGTATGTGTATGTGGTTTTGGTTTGCGCTGGTTGCTCTGCTGTGCTGGAGCGGCTCCGATTTGTTCTCGAAAATCGGCTGTCAGGACGCTTCGGATAAATACAGCCATCTGAAAATGGTCATGGCCGTGGGCGTTGTCATGGGACTTCACGCGGCTTATGAGGTGTTTATAGGCGGCGTTAAAATAAACGCGGACATTATTCTCACATATCTGCCCGTTTCCTGCCTCTATATACTTTCCATGGCCATAGGCTATCTGGGACTGAGATATATTGAGCTTTCCATTTCCTCGCCTATCTGCAATTCCTCGGGTGCCATTGTGGCAATTCTGATTTTTGCAACGCAGGGTATCGGAGGGCTTTCGCCGCTGGCGCTTGCGGCGGTGGCGCTTGTGTGTCTGGGCGTTATCGCCCTGGGCATAACTGAGGCGAGGGAGGACCCCGAGCTTAGAGAAGCCCGTCAGGACGCTTCAAACCGCCATTACGCGAAAAGCTGGATTGCAATTCTCATTCCGGTTATCTACTGCCTGCTTGATGCCCTCGGTACCTTTGCCGACAGCAGAGTGCTGGAAACGCTTAACGAGGACTCCGCGAATGTTGCCTATGAGCTTACCTTTTTGTTGGCGGGCATTGTCTGCGCGGTCTATGTTCTGGGCATAAAAAAGCAGAGGCTTGTGCCTAAGCAGGAGGCACCGAAATACATAGGTGCCGTGTGCGAAACCGCAGGCCAGTTTGCCTACATCTATGCTCTTGCCGATACAAAGCATGCGGCACTTGCCGCACCGATAATTTCCGCCTACTGCGTTGCCTCTGTGCTGTGGAGCCGCATTTTCCTCAGGGAAAAGCTTTCCCCGAAGCACTACGGTTCAATTGCGCTGGTGGTTGCGGGCATAGTGATACTTGGTATATTAGATATATGACAATGCAAAAAGTGTCATCCTGAACGAAGTGAAGGATCTCCTGAGGGGATTCTTCGCATACGCTCAGAATGACCGGAATATAAGAAATTTCCCCAAAGGAGATAAATGATGATTTACAAAAGAGTTCTGATAAAAATCAGCGGCGAGGCACTTGCCGGCGAAAAGAAAACGGGCTATGATTTCGAGTTCGTTTCCAAGGTCTGCGAAACCGTGAAGAAATGCGTTGACATGGGCGTGCAGGTGGGCATCGTCATCGGCGGCGGCAACTTCTGGCGCGGCGTCAAGGACGGAGCGGGCAAGGTGGAGCGCGTTTCCGCCGACCGCATGGGTATGCTTGCAACCGCAATGAACTGCCTTGCAGTTTGCGACGTGTTCAAGCAGATTGGTGCAAAGGCCTGCGTTCAGACCGCTGTTGACATTCAGGGCGTAGGCGAGCGCTACAGCACCGCCGAAGCAATAAAGCATCTTGAAAACGGCGAGGTAGTTCTCTTCGGCTGCGGCACGGGCTCACCCTTCTTCTCCACGGACACAGCCGCCGCACTGCGCGCCGCGGAAATCCACGCCGACGCTATCCTTCTCGCAAAGAACATTGACGGCGTTTATTCCGCAGACCCCAGAACAAATCCCGAGGCAGTAAAGTACGACTCCATAACCTATGATGAGGTGCTTGAGCAGCATCTTGCCGTCATGGACAGCACCGCAACAAGTCTTGCCATGGATAATGACATTCCCGTTGTTGTCTTTGCCCTTGCAGACCCCGAAAACATCGTCCGCGTGCTTAGCGGCGAAAAAGTCGGTACCGAAGTTGTTAAGTAAGCTCCGATTAATGCAGCTTCGGCAGCTTGCGGTTAATTTGGGCTTCAAATGCGTTACTTCCCCTTGAAATACACAAAGTATTCCTGCGGGAAAGTGCCTTTTTGAATCCAAAATTTCCTCGCAATCTGCTCTCGTACATTAATCATCACTTACTTATTTGCTTTTATACTTTTACAATAAAAAACTTTTCAGGAGGTAACCCACATGTCCGATTATCCCGAATTTGAAAACAGAATGAAGAAGACCTCAGAGGTCCTCAAGACTCAGCTGGCATCTGTCCGTGCAGGCCGCGCAAACGCAGCGGTTCTTGACCAGATTACCGTTGACTACTACGGTGTTCCCACCCCCATTCAGCAGGTTGCAACCATTTCCGTTCCCGACCCCCGTTCCCTCATGATTCAGCCCTGGGACGGCAGCGTTCTCAAGGGAATCGAAAAGGCAATTCTCGCCTCCGACCTGGGCATCAATCCTCAGAATGACGGCCGTGTAATCCGCCTCGTGTTCCCCCAGCTTACCGAGGAGCGCCGCAAGGAGCTTGCAAAGCAGGTTAAGAAGTACGGCGAGGAGTCCAAGGTTGCAATCCGCAACGTGCGCCGCGACGCAATTGAAAAGTTCAAGAAGCAGCAGAAGGCCTCCGAGATTACCGAGGACGACTACAAGGGCATCGAGAAGGATATTCAGAAGCTCACCGACGATTACATCAAGGAAATCGACAACATAACCGACAAGAAGGAAAAGGAACTTTTCGAAATCTGATATGGCGGAAGAAAAGAAAAACAATGCGGCGGGGAATATTCCCCGCCATATTGCCATTATTTTAGATGGCAACGGCCGCTGGGCGAAAAAGCGCGGCCTTCCGAGAAATGCGGGACACCTTGCGGGCTCGGAAACCTTCAGAAATATAGCAACCTACTGCAAGAATATCGGTGTTGACTATCTGACCGTTTACGCGTTCTCCACAGAAAACTGGAAGCGCTCGGAGGAAGAGGTCGGCGGCATAATGAAGCTGCTGGATAAATATCTCCGTGAGGCGATCCGCGATATGCGCAAAAAGGGAATACGCATGAAGGTTTTCGGCGATACCTCGCGCCTTTCTCCCGAGCTTCAGAAGCTTATTGATGAAACCGCGGAGATTTCAAAGGAAATCGAAGGCTTCCAGGCGAATATCTGCATTAATTACGGCGGACGTGCGGAGATTGTCCGTGCCGCCGAGCAGTATGCAAACGATGTAATCATGGGCAGGGCAGAGGACGACCTTACGGAAGAGCAGTTCGGAAGGTATATGTACTCTGCGGATATTCCCGACCCCGACCTTTTGATCCGCCCCGGCGGAGAATACCGACTGTCCAACTTCCTGCTGTGGCAGTGCGCGTATTCCGAGTTTTACTTTACGGACGTACTCTGGCCCGACTTCGACGAGGCAGAGCTTGACAAGGCAATCGCGGTGTATAATTCCCGCGACAGACGTTTCGGAGGCGTTAAAAAATAATGACCAAGGCACTTTCAATTCTGGGCTGCACAGGCTCCATCGGCAGACAGAGCATCGCCGCGGCGGAGCATCTCGGTCTGCCCGTTGTTGCCATGACGGCGAACAGAAAAATTGATATGGTGGAGGAGCAGGCAAGAAAGCTCCACCCGAAATACATTGCAATCTATGACGAAGCCGCGGCAAAGCAGCTCAGGACAGCCCTTGCGGATACCGACATTAAAATCGGAAGCGGCATGGAGGGACTCATTGAGGCGGCAACCTATGAGGAGGCCGACTGCGTAGTCACCGCCGTGTCCGGCTCCGTGGGACTTAAGCCCACCCTTGCGGCAATCGACGCAAAAAAGCGCATAGCTCTTGCAAACAAGGAAACCCTTGTGTGCGCGGGCGAAATCGTCATGCCCCGCGCCGCAGAAAAGGGCGCGGAAATCGTTCCTGTTGACTCCGAGCATTCCGCCATTTTCCAGTGCCTCATGGGCAGACAGAAGGGCGAGCTGAAAAAAATTCTGCTTACGGGCAGCGGCGGTCCATTCAGAGGCAAAAGCCGCGCCGAGCTTGAGAATGTAACTCCCGAGCAGGCGGTTAAGCACCCCAACTGGAGCATGGGCGCAAAAATATCCGTGGACTCCGCAACCATGATGAACAAGGGCCTTGAATTTATTGAGGCAATGCACCTTTTCGGTGTAACTCCCGATGATATTCAGGTGGTTGTTCACCCGCAGAGCGTCATTCACTCCATGGTGGAGCTCATTGACGGCACCGTCATCGCACAGCTCGGTGTTCCCGATATGGGACTTCCCATTCAGCTTGCAATGACCTACCCGGAGAGAGTTGACTCCCCCTTCAAGCGCCTTGATTTTTGGGACATGAAGGACCTGACCTTCGAGGCACCCGACTATGAAAAAACACCCTGCCTTAAGCTTGCCATGGACTGCGCAAGAGAGGGCGGCACCGCACCCTGCATCATGAGTGCGGCAAATGAAGTTGCCGTTGCACTGTTTTTAGGACACAGGCTTGGGTATAATCAGATATATGATTGTGCTTTAGCCGCTGTGGAGAACATAGAAATAGTAAAGAGTCCCGATCTGGACGCAATACTTGCGGCTGACGAGGCGGCAAGAGTATTTGTCAGGGAGCATTTTGCTTAATGTATATAATCATCGCAATAATCGTGTTCGGCGTTCTCATCGCCATTCACGAGTTCGGACATTTTATAACGGCAAAAGCAACGGACGTGCGTGTTGAGGAGTTTTCCATAGGCATGGGTCCTGCCCTCTGGAAAAAGCAGAAGGGCGAAACCCTCTATGCCTTCCGCATTCTGCCAATCGGCGGCTACTGCGCCATGGCAGGAGAGGACGAGGAATCCGATGACCCGAGAGCCTTCACAAACAAGGGCTTCTGGCCGAGACTTCTCATTCTCTGCGCGGGCTCATTTATGAACTTCCTGCTGGGCGTTGTGCTTGTTTTTGCCATGAGCTTTATAATCAAGGTCTATACTCAGCCCGTAATTGCCGATTTTATGGAGGGCTGCCCCTACGAAAGCAAGGAGCTGTTTCAGGAGGGCGACAGAATCTGTAAAATCAACGGCCAGCGTGTTCTGACCTCAAGCGATTTGAATATGTTCCTTGCCGACGGCGACGGCGTATATGATTTCGTTGTTGAGCGCGACGGGGAAAAGCTTGAGCTAAATGACGTTAAACTGCAGATGCGTGAATATGAGGGCTATGAAGGACTGAAGTTCGGCTTCATGTTTGACGTTGCGGAGATGAACCTTGCAAACAGACTCAGCTATACATGGAATCAGAGCCTTGAGTTTTCCCGCTGGGTATGGATGAGCCTCGGCGACCTTATTCACGGCAAGGTGAAGCTTGACGATATGTCGGGTCCCGTGGGCATCGTGGATATGATGAACGAGGTGGGCTCAAGCTCCGAAAACGGACTTCAGGCGACCTACAGCCTGCTGTATCTTGCGGCATTCATCGCCATAAACCTTGCAATAATGAATATGCTGCCCATTCCCGCCCTTGACGGCGGCAGAGTGTTCTGCATGATAGTAACGGTAATAATCGAGGCCATAACGAAAAAGAAGCTCGATCCCAAGTATGAGGGATATATAAATGCAATCGGAATTATCCTTCTGCTCGGTCTCATGTTTGTCATAATGTATAACGATATAATGAAAATCGTTATAAGGTGAGTACTATGGATAAAAGAAATCTTACAAAGCAGATTATGGTCGGCAATGTTGCCGTGGGCGGCGACGCACCCGTAACGGTGCAGAGCATGTGCAACACCAAAACCCACGATGTTGAAGCCACCGTCAATCAGATAAAGCAGTTTCAGGCCGCAGGCTGTGAAATAGTCCGCCTTGCCATTCCCGACATGGCGGCAGCGGAGGCCATTGACAAAATCAAGGAGCAGGTGAGTATCCCAATCGTTGCGGATATCCACTTTGACTATAAGCTTGCCCTTGCTGTTGCGGAGCGCGGAATTGACAAAATCCGCATTAACCCCGGCAACATCGGCGATGAGGAAAGAGTAAAGGCCGTTGCCGAAGCCTGCAAAGCACACAATATCCCCATACGCATAGGCGTAAATGCGGGAAGCCTTGAAAAGCGGCTTATCGAAAAATACGGCCACCCCACACCCGAGGCCATGGTTGAAAGCGCAAGAGGTCATATCGAGCTTTTAAACAGATATGACTTTGACGATATCTGCCTTTCCATGAAATCCTCCTCCGTACCACTCACCATTGCGGCATACCGCCTTGCCGCAGAGGAGTTTAAGTATCCTCTGCATCTGGGCGTAACGGAAACGGGCACCGCATGGAACGGCACCATTCAGTCCGCCGTGGGCATCGGAACGGTGCTCAGCGAGGGCATAGGCAATACGATCCGCGTTTCCCTCACCGCAGACCCTGTGGAAGAGGTGAAAACGGGCATTGCGATTTTAAAGGCTCTGGGCATGAGAAGGGGCATAAAGCTTGTGTCCTGCCCCACCTGCGGTAGAACCCAGATTGACCTCATAGGACTTGCCCATGAGGTTGAAAAGCGCATTCAGAACATTGACCGCGACATAACCGTTGCCGTTATGGGCTGTGTCGTAAACGGCCCGGGCGAAGCACGCGAGGCCGATTACGGAGTTGCGGGCGGCAAAAACAGCGGTATTCTCTTTAAGCACGGCGAGGTTCTGGGTACATATCCCTATGAAAAGCTGTGCGACGCACTTATTGACCTGATAGAAAAGGATAGCTGACGTGAACGAACATACCCCGTTTCTTGTATATTTTCCCGGCTGTGAAACGCTGAATAAATTCTGCGGCGGCCTTGCAAATGCATACGTGACCGATGTTGCTCTGGACGAAAAGCTGGGCAACATGGATATCTGCGCCTTTTTTGCGAAGATGCCCGCCCCTGCGGAAATAAGCAGCCTGTGCCGACAGCTTAAATCGGACTACGGCCTCAGCAGTGTCACAATCATAGCGGACTATCCGAAAGAAAAGCCAAATTACTTTGCGCCGAAGCCGAAAAAGGAAAACGAGCAGGAAAATAAAAAGCCCACGGGCGATGTGCTCATGGGCCGCCCTATAAAGAAATACCCCATTCCCATGTCGGAGATAAATTCCGATTCGGGCAATATAACGGTTGAGGGCGATGTTTTTGATGTAACAAGCCGCAGACTTGAGAAAAAGGGCGGCGCTGTGCTGAGCTTTGACATGACCGACCGCACGGGCTCGATACGTATTTCCCGATACCTCACAAGCGACGATGACCAGAGCATAGTGGACAAGGTCAGCGTCGGCGACCATCTGTTCGTTTCAGGCGCTGTGTCCTACAGCCGCTATGACGAGGACATCATAATTCAGCCCCGCCATATCATGAAGGGTAAAAGGCATATCCGCGTTGACGATGCGGAGGAAAAGCGCGTTGAGCTTCACATGCACACCCGATTTTCCGCACTTGACGCACTTACAGACCCTGCCGAAGCGGTAAAACGCGCGGCATACTGGGGTATGCCCGCCATTGCCGTCACCGACCACGGTGTTCTGCAGGCATTTCCTGATATGTGGAAGGCGGGCAAAAAGCACGGCGTCAAGATTATCTACGGTCTTGAGTGCTATTTTGTAAATGACATTGACGGCTCACTTGCCGTTCACGGCGACTGTGAAAAGCCTCTTAATACCGAAATCGTTGCTTTCGATATCGAAACAACGGGACTAAGCGCAGCGAACGACCGCATGACTGAAATCGGCGCGGTCATATTTTCGGGCGGAGAGATAAAGGAGAGCTTCAACACCTTTGTAAATCCCCACATGCACATTCCCGCGGAGATTACAAAGCTTACGGGCATAACCGATTCCGATGTGCGCAATGCACCCGAGGAGTCGGACGCGCTGAAGGCCTTCCTTGAGTTTGCGGGGGACAGACCTCTGCTTGCGCATAATGCGGATTTCGATACGGGCTTCATGGCCGCCGCGGCAGAGCGCTGCGGAGTGGAATTTGAACCCGTGTATCTTGACACTCTGCCGCTTTCCCAGGCGCTTCTGCCAGACCTGAAGCGCCACAAGCTTGACATCGTGTCAAACCGCCTGAGCCTTCCCGAATTTCAGCATCACCGCGCCTCTGACGATGCGCTTGTGGCTGCACGAATCATGGGACGCTTCCTCACCATGCTTGAGGAAAAGGGAGCAAAGAGCATCGGCGATATTCAGCGCGTTTACCGCGAGATTAAGCCTGCCGACCACGGCAAATCCCGCCACATGATTCTGCTTGTACAGAATAAAAAGGGACTTAAGAACCTTTACGAAATGGTTTCCCAGTCCTATCTGAAGTATTTCTACAAAACCCCCACAATTCCCAAGAGCCTGCTTATCAAGCACCGCGAGGGCATACTTGTGGGCTCCTCCTGCGGAATGGGCGAGCTTTACGGCGCCGTAATGCACGGAGCATCGGACGCGGAGCTGAGAAGAATTGCCTCCTTCTACGATTATCTCGAAATCCAGCCGATATGCAACAATGCCTTCCTCATTCAGAACGGCGTTGTCAGCGATGAAACCGTTCTGCAGGATTATAACCGCAGAATACTGAATCTCGGCAGACAGCTGGGCAAGCCCGTTATCGCCGCAAGTGACGTACACTTCCTCGATGCCGAGGACGAGCAGTACCGCAAGATTCTGCAGGCGGCAAAGAAATTCTCCGATGCCGACCGCGGCTGCCCCATCTTCTTCCGCAACACAAAGGAAATGCTTGCGGAGTTCGCCTATCTCGGTGAAGAGGTGGCAAAGGAAGTCGTCATCACCAACACCCGCGCAATAGCGGATTCGGTTGAGCAGTTTGAGCTTCTGCCCAAGGAACTGTTCCCGCCGAAGATTGAAAACTCCGCACAGCAGCTCAAGGACCTTGTTTACGGCAAGATGCACTCCATCTACGGTGAAAATCCCCCTGCCATAGTCCAGGAGCGTGTTGATACGGAGCTGAAAACGATTCTTGACCACAACTATGACGTAATTTATATGTCCGCGCAGAAGCTGGTGCAGAACTCCCTTGAGCACGGCTATCTTGTGGGCTCACGAGGCAGCGTGGGCTCCTCCATCGTTGCCTATATGTCAGGCATTACGGAGGTAAACTCCCTGCCACCCCACTATGTCTGCCCCGAGTGCAAGCACTCCGAGTTCATTACCGACGGCAGCTATGGCTGCGGCGCCGATATGCCGGAAAAGAACTGTCCCGAATGCGGCGAAAAAATGCGCCGTGACGGTTTCGATATTCCCTTTGAAACCTTCCTGGGCTTCCCAGGCAATGAGAAAACACCCGATATTGACCTTAACTTCTCAGGTGAATATCAGGCAAACGCCCATAAATACACCGAGGAGCTCTTCGGCTCGGACCACGTTTTCCGCGCAGGAACAATCGGCACACTTGCGGAGAAAACCGCCTTCGGCTATGTGAAGAACTACCTCAAGGAACGCGATATGATTGTCACCAAGGCGGAGGAGAACCGTCTTGCAAAAGGCCTTGTGGGCATCAAGCGCACAACGGGCCAGCACCCCGGCGGTCTTGTTGTCATACCGCAGGACATGGACGTAACGGACTTCTGCCCCGTACAGCACCCCGCAGATGACCCCAACAGCGATATTATCACCACCCATTTTGAGTATCACTGCATGGAGGACAATCTGCTGAAGCTTGACGAGCTGGGCCACGATGACCCCACCATGATAAAGATGATGGAGGAACTCACGGAAGTCGACGCAAAAACAATTTCGCTCTCCGACCCCGACACCATGAAGATATTCACAACGCCCACGGTTCTCGGACTTCCGGAGGACGACCCCATAATTGGCAAAACGGGCTCCATCGGCGTTCCGGAATTCGGCACGCCATTTACCCGACAGATGCTTGTGGACACAAAGCCTACCCAGTTTGACACTCTGGTGCGTCTTTCGGGCTTCTCCCACGGTACTGACGTATGGGCGGGCAATATCCGTGAGCTCATCGTAAACGGCATCGCAACGGTTAACGAAACCGTAGGCTGCCGCGACGATATCATGATTTACCTCATCTCAAAGGGCATCGAGCCGTCGCTGGCCTTCAAGACCATGGAGGCTGTCCGTAAGGGCAAGGTAAAGAAATCGGGCGAATTTCCGGGTAATGCTGAAGAGCTTATGCGTGCCCAGGGCGTTCCCGACTGGTACATAGAGTCCTGCCGAAAGATTGCCTATCTGTTCCCCAAGGCCCACGCAGTTGCCTACGTCATGATGGCTTACCGCATTGCATGGTTCAAGGTGCATGAGCCTCTGGCGTATTACAGCGCCTACTTCTACCGCCGCAGTCAGAAGAACAACTTCGACGCGGAAATGATGATAGGTGACGCGGCATCAATCCGCCGCAAGATAAAGGAGCTCAAGGCAAAGCCCGATGCCACCGCCAACGAGGACAGCATTCTCACCACCCTCGAGGCTGTGTACGAGTTCTATATGCGCGGCTTTGAATTTGCACCCGTTGACCTTTATGAGTCCGACGCGCTGAAGTTCAAGATTACCGATGACGGCAGACTGCGTCCGCCATTTGTTTCCATTGCGGGACTGGGCGAAACCGCGGCCTTTGACCTTGCAAGGTGCGGAGCCAGCGGCGAAAAGTTCATTTCCGTTGAGGAAGTGGGTGCCGCCTGCCCCAAGGTCAGCCAGACCCACCTTGAAGCTCTCAAGCGCATGGGCGCTCTCGGCGATATGCCCGACACCTCCCAGACAAGTCTGTTTGATTTTTAAAAGAAAAAAGCCTTAGCGCATTTGCGCTAAGGCTTTTTTCTTTATATTCAGCTTTCGATTTCGCAGATATAGGCGATTCTGCCGCTGTAGTACTTGCTGAACTCCGCAAGGGGATCCATGCGGCTGTCGTTGTACCCCCAGCTTCCGTCGGGCTGGTATGCCAGCATAAGATAGCTTTCCGCGGCACCGTCATAGGCATCGTAGTTGGAGGGCTCACCCGCGGACCAGCTGAAGAAATCGGTCTCCTGACCGTTTGTCCATACCATTTCTCCAACGTTGTTGCGGTAGCAGCCTATCCATACATATCTGATGCTGGAACCGTTCTTGGAATTGAAATCATTGATAAGCTCATTGATTTCGGCAAATTCCTCGCTGTCGTTTATGCAGACAAGATGACCGCCCATCTTTGAGCATTCCTGCTCCGCCTCGCTCCAGCTTACGTCACCTGCGAAAATGTGGTAGGTGGATTTGGTGGGTGCGGGAGTTTCGCTGGGCTCAACGGTGGGAATAACAGTTTCTGTGGGCTCAACGCTTTCTACGGCAGGCTTGGCAGACTCGGGCTTTTCCCTGTTGCCGATTGCAAGCTTGCCGCCAATAATAAGCTCAATAACAAGAATGAGAAGCAGAGCTCCGATTATGTAGGGAAAAGCGCCTTTCTTTTTCTTTTCTTCCGCCTTTGCGGGAGCTTTCTTCTCAGGCTGCTTGGCAGGAGCTTTCTTGTCAGCCTGCTTTAAGGTGGACTTCTTCTCCTCCGCCTTTGCGGGAGTTTTCTTGTCAGCCTGCTTGGCAGGGGATTTCTTTGCGGGCTGCTTTGAGGATTTCTTCTGAGGCTGATTTCCCGACTTGCCCTTGGCTGCGGGCTTCTTTTTGGGCGTGTCATAGCGCACTGCGGGTGTCACATTTTCGGGAACTATGCGCTCTTCAATCTCTTCGGGCGTAGCTTTGCGCTTGGGAAATTCAACTTCAACGGGAACGTTTTTTACAGTGGGAGCCTCCTCAACAGCGGGAGCTTCCTCGACAGCGGGAGCTTCCTCGACAGCGGGAGCCTCCTCAACGGCGGGAGCTTCCTCCACAGCAGGCGCTTCCTCCACAGCAGGCGCTTCCTCAACAGCAGGAGCTTCCTCGACAGCGGGCGCTTCCTCAACAACGGGAGCTTCCTCAACAGCGGGAGCTTCCTCAACGGCGGGAGCTTCCTCAACAGCGGGAGCTTCCTCGACAGCAGGAGCTTCCTCAACAGCGGGAGCTTCCTCGACAGCAGGAGCTTCCTCAACAGCAGGAGCTTCCTCGGTATAGAGATCATCTTCCAGTATGGACTGATGAATGATGTCAATCATCATGGCTTCCACAGCGGAAAGCTCGCTGACTTCCTTGCCGTAGGCTTCCTTTGCCGTCTTTGCAACGTCAACGGGAACCACGGTGAGATAATCATCAAGTGCGGCACCGAGAGCCGCAGTATCTTCATAGCGGTCTTCCACCTTGAAGGCAAGGGCTTTTTCAAGGATTCTCGCAAGCTTCTTTCCCGAACCCCAGGGAGCCTTGATTTCTCCGCCGTTCATGCGCTCACGCATGGCGTTTGCGCGCTCATCGGGAGTGGGGCATTCGGAGGCTTTGGGAACAAAGGGAAGCTTGCCGCCATTGACGCCTGCATAGAGCATAAGACCGATGGAATATACGTCAGCCGCGGCAGTGCAGCTGCCGTTCCAGAAAACCTCGGGGGCTATGTACTCCAATGCGTCCTTGGTGCCTTCGTCGGAATCGGGCTTTTCACCTGAACCGATGGCAACTCTGCCGTCATCGCAAAGGCTTATGTTGCCGGGACGGATACCGCCGCGATAGCCGTTCTGACCGCGCTCAAGAAAAGCGGTGTCGCATATTTTCCTGAGGAACTCAACAAGCTCACCGCGTCTGTAGCCGGCGAAAGCCTCACCGACGGTTTTTTCGGGATTAAATACAGGGATATCAGCCATAGCTTAACCTCCGTACATGGTAAAATAATTATACGTTGACATAATATCACGTTATCAGCATTAAGTCAAATATAAAGATATCTTTTATTTTTTAATAATGTGTGATATTATAATGAGCAGACCATTTTCGGAGGCGGCTATGAAAAACGGACATGAATGCTACATAATCGGCGCGGGAGATTTTCACGGCTTCAGGCAGGAGCCTGACGACAGCGATTATATAATCGCCGCTGACGCGGGATACCTTGTGTGCTGCGAGAATAACATTATCCCCGACCTCGTGCTCGGCGATTTTGATTCTCTGGGCGAGGTGCCGAAGCACCCCAATGTCATGGAGCTTCCCGTTGAAAAGGACGACACGGACACCATGTTTGCCATCAAGCTGGGGCTTGAGCGAGGCTATCATGATTTCTTCATCTACGGCGGACTGGGCGGAAAACGTGCCGACCATACCATTGCCAATCTGCAGTCCCTGCTGTATATCGCAAACCGCGGAGGACGCGGCTGGATTTTCGGAAGTCATCATGTGTGGACGCTGATTAAAAACACCTCTATCCGACTTGAAGGCGAGGGCAACGTTGCGGTGTTCTGCCCCGACGGAAAAGCCGAGGGCGTTTCTCTGAAAGGTCTTAAATACGAGCTTGACAATGCCGTAATTTCTTCTGATTATCCCATGGGCGTGAGCAACTGCATGGACTGCAGCGAGGCGGAGATTTCCGTATCTGACGGCGCCCTTCTCATAATGTACGATTTGACTGTTGGTGAAAAAGATTGATTAAATATAACGCTGGAAAATGTGATATAGCGGTAATCGGTGCCGGTCACGCAGGCTGCGAAGCGGCGCTGGCTGCTGCACGTCTCGGAATGGACACAATATGCTTCACCGTGAATCTTGACAGCGTGGGCAATATGCCCTGCAACCCGGCAATCGGCGGAACGGGCAAGGGTCATCTTGTGCGCGAGCTTGACGCGCTGGGCGGTGAAATGGGCAGGGCAGCGGACAAGGCCTGCATTCAGTACCGAATGCTCAACCGCGGCAAAGGCCCTGCCGTACATTCCCTTCGCGCCCAGGCCGACCGCCGCAGATATCAGGAGGTCATGAAGCAGACCCTTGAACAGCAGGAAAATCTCCGAACAAAGCAGGCGGAGGTTGTGGAAATCGGTGTTGAAGAGGGAAAGGTCTGCTCCGTAACCACCCATACGGGCGCTGTTTTTGAGTGCAGGGCAGTCATCATCGCCAGCGGCACATATCTTGACGGCCGCACAATAGTGGGCGAGGTCATTCGTTCCTCGGGTCCAGACGGGCTTGCCGCCGCAACGGAACTGACAAAGTGCCTCACGGATATGGGACTTTCAATCCGCCGCTTCAAGACGGGAACGCCGCCGAGAGTGAATGCACGTACCGTTGACTTTTCAAAAATGGAGCTTCAGCCCGGTGACGAGGACCCCGAGGGCTTCTCCTTCGATACTGCCACGCCGCCTGAAAACAGGGCTGTGTGCTACCTCACCTATACCAACGCGGAAACCCATAGGATAATTCTCGACAACCTTGACCGCAGCCCCATTTATTCGGGCGTAATCGAAGGCATCGGTCCCCGCTACTGCCCCAGCATAGAAACCAAGATAATGACCTTTAAGGACAAGCCACGTCATCAGCTTTTCATTGAGCCCATGGGACTGGGCACGGAAGAGCTTTACATTCAGGGACTTTCCTCGTCGCTTCCCGAAGAGGTACAGCTCAAGATGCTGCACACCATTGCGGGACTTGAAAATGCGGAGATGACGCGTGCCGCCTATGCCATTGAATACGATTGCGTTGACCCCACGGAGCTTTACGCGACCCTCGAAACCAAGAAAATTTCGGGACTGTACGGCGCGGGACAGTTCAACGGCTCCTCCGGCTATGAGGAGGCCGCCGTGCAGGGCTTCGTTGCAGGTGTAAACGCGGCGCTGAAGATAAAAGGGGAGAAGCCTCTTGTTCTCAAACGCTCCGACGGCTATATCGGAACGCTTATCGATGACCTTGTGACCAAGGGTACAAACGAGCCCTACCGAATGATGACCTCACGAAGCGAGTACCGCCTCCTGCACCGACAGGACAATGCCGATGAGCGCCTTTCCGAAATCGGAGTGCGCATCGGTCTTGTGTCGGAGGAGCGTCATCAAAAAGTGCTTGAAAAATACGCCGAGGTGGAAAAGGAGATAAAGCGTCTTGAAGGCACCCACCTTGCGCCTACTCAGGAGCTGAACGGTTTTCTGGCCTCAAAGGAAACCGCAGAGGTCACAACGGGTGTGTCCCTTGCGGATTTAATCCGCAGACCTCAGCTGAGCTATGAGGAGCTTGCGCCATTTGACGCAGAGCGCCCCGTGCTTCCGAAGCCCGTGTGGTATCAGGCGGAAATCCGCCTCAAGTACGAGGGTTATATTAAGCGTCAGCTCAAGCAGATTGAGGAATTTGCCCGCATGGAAAAGCGCCTGCTTCCCGAGGATATCGACTATGACGAGGTAACGGGTCTGCGCCTTGAGGCAAGTGAAAAGCTCAAGAAAATCCGCCCCGTATCCTTCGGTCAGGCAAGCAGAATTTCGGGCGTTTCGCCCGCGGATATTTCCGTCCTTATGGTGTATATGGAGGGCAGAAAATGAGTAAGGTTGTGCTCGGCTTTTCGGGCGGAGTAGATTCCGCCGTATGCGCAGCCCTGCTCAGAAGAAAGGGCTGTGAGGTAATCGGTCTTTACCTTGACAACGCCGACGGTAATGCAAAAAACGACGCGGTGAAAACCGCGGAGTTTCTGAATATTCCCCTGGAAATATGCGATGTCCACGCAATGCTGGAGGACTGCGTGTGCAAGCCCTTCACCGAAGCGTATCTGAGGGGCGAAACACCCAATCCCTGCATAATCTGCAATCCGTCGCTTAAGTTCAAGATGCTCCTTGAGTATGCTGATAAGCTCGGCGCAGAGCATATTGCAACGGGCCACTATGCCATAACCGAAAACGGCGTTCTGTATAAGGGAAAACCCTCAAATGACCAGAGCTATATGCTCTGCCGTTTAAAGCGCGAACAGCTTGAAAGACTTGTTCTGCCGCTGGGTGAATATGAAAAAACCGAAGTTCGCGCCATGGCTG
Source organism: Oscillospiraceae bacterium (assembly GCA_045599385.1). Lineage (GTDB taxonomy): Bacteria > Bacillota > Clostridia > Oscillospirales > Oscillospiraceae > F23-B02. The sequence continues at coordinate 27,066 of JAZRVW010000057.1, forward strand.
AGGAGCTTGAGCTTCCCGTTGCAAAAAAGCCCGACAGCATGGAGATATGCTTCATTCCCGATAAGGACTATATCGGCTGGCTGGGAAAACGCGCCGAGCTTCACGGTCAGGGCGATTTCGTGTTTCACGGCGAGGTCATCGGCACTCACGAGGGTATTCACCGCTACACCGTCGGTCAGCGCAGAGCGGGACTTTACAATGACCGCAAGCTGTACATTTCCCGTATTGATGCGGAAAAGAACGAAATTGAGCTTGCTCTCTGGGAGGAGCTCTTCAAAACCGAGGTGCTTGCCCGGGATTTCAACTGGCTCTGCGATGTCCCCGAAGAAGAAATGCGCGCATCCGTACGCGTGCGCCATACAAAGTGGGAAAACCCCGACTGTACCGCACGCATTGAGGGCGACCTTGTGAAAATCCTCTGCGATGAGCCCGTGCGTGCTCCCGCAAGAGGTCAGTCCGCCGTGCTTTATGACGGCGAAAGAGTGCTGGGCGGCGGCTTTATTATTTAAGCAAATAATCCTTGTCCACGGACAAGGATTATTTTTACAAAAAAATATTCACACTAATTTTGTAGGAATTACTTGACAGACGTATCGGAATGGTGTATTATGCAATCAGGGCAATCCCCTAATAATTTTGTAGGAATTAAGGAGCGGTAATATGTATATCTGCTGTTGTTGTTGTGAATACCGATGTTGTCGCCCGATTTCTGCGTAAATGTATGTGTGAAATTGTGACGGCAGCATTTTTTGTGCTGCCGTTTTATTTTTTGTTTAAGGAGAATTACTATGGCAAGAATTTATAAATCCGTTGACGAGCTTATCGGAAGAACTCCTCTGATGGAGGTTAGAAATATCGAAAAAAACCGCAAGGTACTTTCCCGCGTGCTTGTAAAGCTTGAAATGTTCAACCCCGCAGGCTCCGCAAAGGACAGAGTTGCAAGGGCAATGCTGGACGATGCCGAGGCAAAGGGACTCATTGAGCCGGGCTCCGTAATCATTGAGCCAACAAGCGGAAACACGGGCATCGGTCTTGCTGCTGTGGGCGCGGCACGAGGCTACCGCGTAATCATTGTCATGCCCGATTCCATGTCTGTTGAGCGTCAGAAGCTCATGCGCGCCTACGGTGCCGAGCTTGTGCTCACCGACGGCGCACTGGGTATGACGGGTGCCATTGAAAAGGCGGAGCAGCTGAATAAGGAAATTGAGGGAAGCATCATTGCGGGGCAGTTTTCAAATCCCGCAAACCCCGCTGCCCACCGCGTTACCACGGGTCCTGAAATCTGGGCGGATACAAAGGGGAATGTGGACATTTTTGTGGCAGGCGCAGGAACGGGCGGCACTCTTTCGGGAACTGCCGAGTATCTGAAAAGCCGCAGACCCGACGTTAAAATCGTCGCCGTTGAGCCTGCGGGCTCACCGCTTCTCAGCGAGGGAAGAACAGGCAGCCATGACCTTCAGGGCATCGGCGCAAACTTTGTTCCCGAAAATCTGAAGCGAGAGCTTATTGACGAGGTCATCACCGTCACCGATGAGGAGGCTTATGCCATGGGACGAGAGCTTGCACGCACAGAGGGACTGCTCTGCGGAATAAGCTCGGGCGCGGCGCTTCATGCGGCAATGGTGCTGGCAAATCGCCGTGAGAATGTGGGTAAAACAATTGTCGCTCTGCTTCCCGATACGGGTGAGCGATATCTTTCCGGAAGAATGTTTGAGGAGTAATAACTGTGTTTAAAGATTTAAGCGAAACCGTAAAAGCATATATGGCCCGTGACCCTGCGGCAAAAAGCGCAATTGAGGTTCTGCTGCTTTATCCGGGCGTCAAGGCAACCCAAAGCCACAAGAGAGCGCACTGGTGCTATGAGCATAAGCTCATGCTCCTTGCGAGAACCATATCGCAGATAAGCCGTCATCGCACGGGCATCGAAATCCACCCCGGCGCAAAAATCGGCAAGCGCCTTGTCATTGATCACGGCATGGGCATAGTAATCGGGGAAACCGCCGAAATCGGCGATGACTGCCTTATTTATCACGGCGTAACCCTGGGCGGTACGGGCAAGGACAGCGGCAAGCGCCACCCCACAATCGGAAACAACGTACTGATAGGAACGGGCGCAAAGGTGCTTGGCCCCTTCACCGTGGGCGATAACAGCCGAATTGCCGCAAACTCTGTTGTCCTCAGTGAAATCCCCGCCGACAGTACTGCCGTCGGCGTTCCCGCAAGAGTGGTGAAGATTGCGGGCGAAAAGGTGGACTATGCAAGCGAGGTCGACCAGGTCAGCGTAGCCGACCCCGTAGCCGAGGAGCTTTCCTCCATCAACCGCATTCTCGCGGAAATCAACAAAAAGCTCGATGCTTAGGGCTCAGAAACGCAGAGTAAATAACTGTCATTCTGAGGAGCGCAGCGACGAAGAATCCCCCCGGATGAAAAGAGATTCTTCACTTCGTTCAGAATGACAGTATGTTCAGAAGAAAAAATGCACCCGACATCTGTCGGGTGCATTTTTTTTTGAAATTATTCGGTGCGGAGTGCTTCCACGGGATCCTTGTTCGCGGCAACGCGGGAGGGGATAAGACCTGCAACCATGGTAAGAAGCACGCTGATAACCACCAGCACAATCGCCGCAAGAGGCGGCAGAACGGCATTGATGGAGTAAATGTCCGTGAGGCGATGGACAATCGCATTTATGGGAACACACAGCAGAATTGTTATCAGTATGCCGATAAGTCCCGCTCCGAAGCCCACAATAACCGTTTCGGCGTTGAACACACGGGAAATGTCCTTCTTTGAAGCGCCGATTGCGCGGAGAATACCGATTTCCTTTGTCCTTTCCAGAACGCTGATATAGGTGATAATGCCAATCATAATGCTGGAAACGATGAGGGAAATGGCGACGAATGCGATGAGAACATAGGATATGACGTTGATTATGGTGGTGACGGAGCTCATGATAAGCGCAACATAGTCGGTGTAGCTTATCTGGTCATCAAGCTCAACGCCCTCGTTGTAGCCGTTGATGATTTCGGCAACAATATCCTTGTCGGCGAAGGTGGAAACGTAAATGTTAATTCCTGCGGGGGAATCAAGGTCAAAGTAACCGAGGCTGCGTATGTTGCCGTCATAGCTGGACTTGGAGAAGGTCTCGGGCATGAGGTTGTCATACACAAGGCGGTAACCCTCGGCAGTTAGGTACATCTGGTCAAAGGCCGCAACAAGCGCATCTGTGGGCATATCTGCCATTGCGGCTTTCATGCTGACGGCGTACTGCTCGGCAATTGCGGCGGAAATCATCTGGCGCATATAGGCAAAGAGCGTTTCGTCGTCCATTGCGTCAAGCATGGTTTTGTATTCGGGATAGTTTTCGATAACCTGCTGTTCAATATCGGCTCTTGTTACGCCCACAAGCTGTTCGTCGATTATGGAATCAATGTATGCCTGCGGAGCCATGCAGCTGTATTCAACGTAAATCTCGGCCTTCTTCTCATCGTCGATAAGTGCGAAGTAATCGTCAACGATTTCCTTCACCTCGGCATCGGAGAGAACCGCATTGGTGTCCTTGAAGGGCAGACCGGTGAAAATATCGATGTCGGGGTTGGCAAGCTGGTCCTTGACAATCTGGCGCTCTGCGGTTTCGGCAGCAACGTAGCGGGTGAGGGCATTGGTATAGCCGATGGCACCGCTCATCATGGAATCGCCTACGGGACGGATAACACCCACGATTTTAAGGGAAGTGCCGTTTTTGTAAAGCGTCCTCAGACCGAGGTCGTCGGTGCTGATGTCCTTGTATTCGTTGGTTACGGGGTCAAGCTGCCAGCAGTCAGCGGGAAGAATAAGGCGGAAGGTCTTACTGCAGATGTCGGAATAGCTCCAGCTTTCAAGAACACTGGTTTCGGGCTCTTCGCCCAGCATATAGCTTGCCATTGCGGAGAGCATATCGTTTGCGGACTTGAGGCCGAGTGCATAAAGAACAAGGTCGGAAACCTCGTTGTTCTGGTCGACAATAAGTACAACCTCATCGTAGTTCTGAGGCCATTCGCCGTAGAGCAGGTCATACTGCTTGGGAATGAGGTCATTAATAAGCTCACCGTTGTCACCGGGCAGCATTTCCTGCCAGACAACAAGCTGACTTGTGCCTGCGGAGGAGAGGCTTGCTACATCGTTTATGCTGGAGTTTACGGAGCTTTCAGCCTCTTCACCTATAACTCCTGCGCGCATGGAGCTCAGAAGCGTCATAATGTCGGACTTGACAATGTTGCCGTCGTCGTCCTCGGTATAGAGGTTAAGCGCAATGTTGTAGGTGTACTGAATGGAGGTGACGTGGTCCTTTAATTCGGTCGTGCCTTTGCCTGCCATCTCTTTTTCAAGGAACTTCTTGAACGCGTTGAGGTTGTTTGTCTCAACCTCCGCATTGCTCATGGCGCTCATCATGTCGTAGAAAATGGTGTTGGAATAAACCGCGTCACTGTCGTGGGCGTTTTCCTCATTGTCGGCGTTGATTCCCATGAGGGTTGTCATCAGCGCGGACATATCCACGCTTTCGGCCTGAATAGAAATTGGGTAGGCGGAGAGGGTGTCCTCCTGAATATCGTCAATGTAGTTGTTGACGCCCGTGGATATGGACAGAATAAGCGCAATGCCGATAATGCCGATGCTTCCCGCAAAGGCGGTAAGCAGGGTGCGGCCCTTTTTTGTCATGAGGTTATTCAGCGACAGAGTGAGTGCGGTGAAGTAGCTCATGGCGGTTTTCTTGAGCTTGAGCCCCGTGGTTGCCGATTCTGCTGTTTCGTAGGGCTGGGAGTCTGCGGTAATGAGACCGTCTTTAAGACGGATAATGCGCGATGCGTACTCCTCCGCAAGCTCGGGGTTGTGGGTAACCATGATAATGAGCTTATCCTTGGAAATCTCCTTGAGAATGTTCATTATCTGCACACTGGTTTCGGAGTCAAGAGCACCCGTGGGCTCGTCGGCAAGCAGGATATCGGGGTCGTTTACGAGAGCGCGGGCAATGGCAACGCGCTGCATCTGACCGCCGGACATCTGATTGGGCTTTTTGCTGAGCTGGTCACCGAGTCCCACCTGCTCAAGCGCCTTTGTTGCGCGCTCTCTGCGTTCTGCCTTGCTGACACCCGAAAGAGTAAGCGCAAGCTCAACGTTTGCAAGAACGGTCTGATGGGGGATAAGGTTGTAGGACTGGAAAACAAAACCGACTGAATGGTTGCGGTAGCTGTCCCAGTCGCGATCCTCAAAGTCCTTTGTGGATTTGCCGTTTATTATAAGGTCGCCCTCTGTGTACTGGTCAAGACCGCCGATGATATTAAGCAGCGTGGTCTTGCCGCAGCCGGAGTGACCCAGGATTGCCACGAATTCACTTTCGCGGAATTCAAGGTCAATACCCTTCAGCGCATGGACGGTATCGTCGCCCATGGTGTAGTCTTTGGTTATGCCTTTTAATTTCAGCATTTGAAAAATCCTTCCGAGTAAATTATATAAACTGTATAATAAAACATTATCCGATGTTTTGGGGTTAAAGTCAATAGATGTCACAGAAAGTTTATTATTAAATTGTAATTCGACATGAGAGGGAAGGGCGGTGTCGGTTGACAATTACAATGGCGTGGGTTAAAATACAAAAGCAATCTGCCTCCGTAGCTCAGCAGGATAGAGCGTTCGCCTCCTAAGCGAAAGGCCACGCGTTCGAATCGCGTCGGGGGTGCCAAGACGCCGCAAAGCAAAAGCTTTACGGCGTCTTTTGTTTTAGCGCATAAGCAGTATCATTTTTTGCGCTTTGATTTTTTTGACCTTTTCGGTCTCGGAAAGAATATGCCGATTGCTATAAAGCCTATGGCGAACATAAGCAGAATACATATAATTAAAACTACGTTTTCCATTGAGTTACCTCCGGGCAGAAGCCCATGTCTGTGGAATGAGCAGCGAAAGCAGAGGATATATCTCCAGCCTGCCCATAAGCATTGCCAGTGACAGCACCACTTTTGAGAAAGAGGAAAATGACGCATAATTTGCGGCGGGCCCCACAAGAGCAAAGCCGGGACCGATGTTGTTGACGCAGGATACCGCGGCGGTGAAATTCGTTTCAAAGCCGAAGGGCTCAAAGCTGATGAGCAGAAAAACGGTCACGATTACCGACAGATACAGCACAAGATAAGACAGAACACCCTTTTCCTCCTGAGCTGTCAGCGTCCTTCCGTTTAGCCTGACGGCGCTTACGCTGCGGGGACTTACGCTGCGGCGTATCTCGTTTCCCGCAATCTGTAACAGCGCGGTTATGCGTGACATTTTAAAGCCGCCTGCCGTGGAGCCCATGCAGCCGCCGCAGAACATGAGAATAACGAGTATGCCCTTGGAAAGCTGAGGCCACAAATTGAAGTCGGCTGTAGCAAAACCCGTGGTGGTGATGATAGAGGACACCTGAAATGCCGAGAGCCTGACAGATTCCGCGAGGCTGTCGTACATGGGATAAATGTTTACAGTAACTATAACAAACGCGGCGGCGAATATGCCCAGGTAGCACCACAGCTCATTGGAGGCAGCGGCGCTTTTCCAACGCTTCATGAGCAGAAGAAAATATATGTTGAAGCTGACTCCGAAGAGAAGCATGAACACCGTTATTACCCATTGCAGATAGGCGCTGTAGGAGGCGATGCTGTCTGCCTTTATGCCGAAGCCGCCCGTGCCCGCAGTGCCGAGGGCGTGAACCGCACTGTCAAATATCGGCATTCCTCCGCACAGAAGCAGAACAAATTCTGCGGCGGTCATGGCAAGATAGATGTAATACAGTGTTTTTGCTGTGTTTCGGGATTTGGGAGTAAACTTGTCCACGGAATGTCCCGGCATCTCTGCCCGCAGAATGTTTATGGACCTGTCGGGTGCCTTGTCCATGATTGCCATAATGAAAACCAGAACGCCCATTCCGCCAAGCCAGTGGGTGAAGCTGCGCCAGAACAAAAGTCCGCGGCTCATGCTCTCCACATTGTTCAGTATTGACGCTCCTGTAGTGGTAAAACCGCTGACGGTTTCAAAGAAAGCATCAACGAAGCGCGGAATTTCACCGCTTATTACAAAGGGCAGGGCGCCAATCATGGAAATGGACAGCCACGAAAGCGATACTATCGCAAAGCCGTCGCGGGTATTCAGATTTTCCGTTTCCGTACGGAAAAGCAATGATAGGGCTGAACCGATAACGGCAGCAAGAAGAGCGGTAAGCGCCAGGGAAGCGGTGCATTCTTCTCTGTATATGATGCCAACGCCTGCGGGCAGAAGCAGCAGCGCCGCCTCCAGCAGAATCACCTTTCCGAGAGTGTTTAGAATAATCTTATAGTTCATAGCAACATATCCGACAGATCGCAGAGCTGATGCTGTGCTGCAATCACAATAACGTTGTCGTTCGGGAGAATAATATCGTCACCTGCGGGGATTATTGTCCTGTTCCCGCGTATTATTCCCGCAAGCAGAACACCCTGCTTTATGTTCAGGTCTTTGAGCGGGATGTTAAGCCCCGAAAAATCGGACGACACAGTAAATTCCAAAGCCTCCACGGTGCCGTTCATAAGACTGTACAGAGTTTCGATTTTACTGCCCTGAGAGTTCTGAAGCGCTCTTGCGTACTGCGTTACGATATCCGCTGTTATGCGGCGCGGAGAAACCAGACAGTCAAGCCCCAGCTTTTCGCCGATGTCGCCAAAGCCGTCCTGATTGGCCTTGGTGATTATTTTCGGCACTTTACGGTCAAGTGCGTAATAGGAGCTTAAAATGTTTTCCTCGTCCATTCCCGTCAGTGACACGAAGGCGTCCGTGCGGTCAAGTCCCTCCTCGGACAGAAGCTCGTGGCGTGTTCCGTCGCCGCAGATAATATTCACCGACTGAGGAAGCACGGAGCACAGCTCATCGCAGCGTGACCGGGATTTTTCGATTATCTTAACAGCATTTCCGCTTCTGGCAAGCTCCTTCGCAAGATATACGGCGGTGCGGCTGCCGCCTAAAATCATTACGTCCTTTGCCTGCTTTTGCAGTATCCCGATGTATTTGAGCACCTTGTGCATATCCTCGGGAGCTGCCAGAAGCCCTATTCTGTCGCCCTCACGCAAGGTGAAATTGCCGTTGGGGATATATACTTTGCCGCTGCGCAGAATACAGCACACGAGAAAGGGTATGTTCAGCCTGCTGCGCAGATAATAAAGCACGGCCCCGTTTAATATCGAATCGGATTTTACTGTGAGCTCCGCCATTTCAAAGCGGCGTCTGGTGAAGGTTTCCGACTTAACAGCCGAAGGAAATTTCAGAATATTGTATATTGTCTGTGCGGTGTGCAGGTCAGGATTGATTATCATTGAAATGTCAAGCTCGCGCTTGATAAAATCCGGATTGTCGATGCTGTTTTCCTGATTTCCGATGCGGGCCACGGTATGCTCCGCTCCCATGCGCTTTGCCATAAAACAGCTCAGCATGTTAATCTCGTCGCTGCCCGTGGCAGCAACGAAGAGCCCTGCCGAATATACTGCCGCCCGGGACAGCGCCTCACAGCTTGTTCCCGACGCACAGATTCCCATCACATCGTAGGTGTCCGTAATACTGCTGATGACGGAGGGCTCTGTGTCAAGCACAGTTATTTCATGCCCCTCACGGACAAGATTTCTGAGAATGCTTTTTCCAATCTTGCCGCATCCGCAAATTGTGATTTTCATGCTATCGCCTCTTTCTGCCTTCAATGTATCACCCGCGGCATAAGAATGGGATTAAAGGATTATGAGGGACATTAAAGTTACATTAAAATGCGTTAAAATTGCTTTTACACAACACTTTGTTGTGATATACTTGCGGCGAAAGGAGGATGAACACCATGGAACGCAAAGAAAAAATACTGATTTGTATATCCGGCGCACCGTCGAATGCAAAAGTCATACGCACGGGCGCAAAAATTGCAAAGGCCTTTCACGGAAGTCTTTGCGGTCTGTTTGTTCAGCCCTCTGATTTTGAGCAGTCTGCCCCTGAGTCAATACAGCGTCTGAAGGACAATATCCGCCTTGCCCAGCATTTCGGCGCCCAGGTAACAACGCTTTACGGGGAAGACGCGGCAACGCAGATAGCGGAATACGCCAGAGTCAGCGGAACGACGAAGATAGTATTGGGCAAAAGCCCCGATAAGCACGGTCTGTTTCCACAGAAAACGCTCATCGACAGGCTCAACGAGATGGCACCGGATATTGACGTTTTCGTCATTCCGGACAATAACAGTACAGCGGCAAAAGCGCCGCGGCACAGCTTCTCCGACGAACGCTTCAGCGCGGCGGACGTGATTAAGACCGCAGCCATTCTGACCTTGTGTACGCTCATCGGCTTTGCTTTTACGGGGCTGGGCTTTTCCACCGCCAATGTCATAGTTGTCTATATTCTCGGCGTGCTTGGCATTGCAATGACCACCAGAGGACGCAGCTACAGTCTGCTGACCTCAATACTGTCGGTGCTTATTTTTAACTTCTTTTTCACGGAGCCCTTCTTTTCACTTTCCGCGGCGCCCAGCAGTATTGCAACCTTTGTCGTAATGTTTATTGCGGCGCTTCTTATTTCCTCCCTGACACTGCGTATCAGACGCCAGACGGTGCTGACGGCTCAGCGTGCATACCGCACGGAAATCCTTCTGGAGACCAGTCAAAAGCTGCAAAAGGCGGAAAATGAGGAGGAAATTTTCTCCGCGACTGCAGCCCAGCTTGGAAGACTTCTTGAAAAAGATATAGTGATATACCCCGTTAAAGACGGCACACTTCAGGAGCCCATGCAGTTTCCGGCGTATGAAGGAAAAGAGCTTGGCGGATATTTGAAGCCCGAAGAGCGCACGGTTGCCGAATGGGTGCTTCAGAACAACAGGCAGGCAGGACGTTCCACCTCTGTTTTCCCCGAAGCCTGCGGACTTTACATGGCAATAAGAGGCGCTGAAGGAGTGCTTGCTGTAGTCTGCGCGGCCCTTGAGGGAGCAAAAGGCCCCGAAAGCTTTGAAAAAACGCTCATGGTAACAATCCTTGACGAATGCGGAATAATTCTCGAAAACGAGCGCAATCTGCGTGAAAAAAGGGAGATTGAAGAAAAGGCACGCGCGGAGGAGCTTCGGGCAAATCTTCTGCGCTCCATTTCCCATGACCTGCGCACACCGCTTACGGGAATTTCCGGAAACGCGGCGCTGCTCATGGAAAATCAGCTCAGCGAAGCAACGCGAAGGGGCATTTACAGCGATATATACGATGACTCGCAGTGGCTTATAAATCTCGTGGAAAACCTGCTTTCCATCACACGTATCGAGGCGGACGGGAAGCTTGCCAATATGCAGCCCGAGCTTGTGGGAGATGTAATCCGCGAAGCCATCACCCACATTGACCGAAATGCCGAAAAACACAATATTTCCGTGGAAAACGGGAATGAATATCTTATGGCGAATATGGATGTGCGCCTTATAACACAGGTGCTCATCAACATCGTAAACAATGCCGTTAAATACACTCCGGAGGGCTCAAACATTGTTGTTTCTGCGGAGGATATCGGTGAATATGCCCAAATAAAAATTGCCGATGACGGAGCGGGAATACCCGATGAGTCAAAGGCAAGAATATTCGATATGTTTTATACGGGAGACAGTGTCAGTGTAGACGGCCGAAGAGGTCTCGGACTGGGGCTTGCTCTTTGCAAAAGCATCGTGCTTGCCCACGGCGGAGAGATATGCGTTGCGGATAACAAGCCGCAGGGCGCGGTGTTTACGTTCACGCTGCCGAAAGTTGAGGTGAAGGAAAATGAATAAGCCCCAGATTCTTGTGGTGGAGGATGATAACGCAGTTGCAAGTCTTATTGCCACAACCCTTGCAACACAGGACTATCAGCATAAGCGGGCAAAAACCGGCGCGGCTGCCGTAATGGAGGCCTTGACATATAAGCCTGATGTAATGCTTCTTGACCTGGGACTTCCGGACATGGACGGAGTGGATATAATAGAAAAAATCCGTGCATGGAGCAATATGCCGATTATTGTGGTATCCGCAAGAAGCGAAGACTCGGATAAGGTAGCTGCTCTTGACGCAGGGGCGGACGATTATCTTACAAAGCCCTTTTCCGTTGACGAGCTTCTTGCAAGGCTGCGCGTTGCGCTGCGCAGAGTTCGATATGACAGCCAGCGTCTCAGCGAAGAATCCAGCGTCTATGAAAACGGCGGGCTGAAAATAGACTATGCGGCGGGCTGCGTTTTCCTTGACGGCAAGGAGATTCATCTCACGCCTATTGAGTACAAGCTTGTCTGCCTGCTGGCAAAAAACACGGGCAAGGTGCTGACGCACAACTTCATACTGAAAGAGGTTTGGGGAAGTCCTACTGCCTCAGACGTGCAGTCTCTGCGCGTTTACATGGCAATGCTGAGAAAGAAGCTGGAAACAGACCCCGCCAACCCCCAGTATATTCAGACGCATATAGGCATCGGCTACCGTATGATGAATAAAAAACAGCAGATTCTATGTTGATAGATGTATTGTTTGCAAACTCAAAGCTCATACGCAGTTCTCCAGGCGAAAAACGTACGTTTTATCGCCTATGGCGTGCCAGAAGCACAGCATTTGATGCTGTGCTTTTTTGCCGTAAATCAGGAATAATTCAGAATAAAATAAGTTATTGTACCAAAAACAAAATTTTACATTGATTTTTGTGCGTGTTTGTTGTTAAATATAAATGTTGTGTTAATATTAGGCACAGGAGTACTTTAATGGATAATCTGCAAAATATTTTGTGCGCCGCAGGCGGCTTTGCCTTCGGCACACTTGCGGCATTTATTAATGCGCGCATCAGCAGACGCGGCCTCAGAAACAGCACCACAATTGCTGTAATGGGCACGAATGCGGTAAGAATGCTGATAGATATTGCGGCACTGGTGATTGCGTTTCTTGCCTGCAGACTTTTTGAACTGCCGGTAAGCGTGACGATTATTGCCGTGGCGCTGGGCTTGACAATTTGCGGAATGCTTTTCCTCAGAAAGCTCACAAAGCAGATTCTTGAAGAGGAAAAGAATTTAAAGGACGGAGGTGAATAAGCTTGTCGGAATTTTTCAATAACTACCTTGCCCCGACAAAGACAATTTACTCCATGTGGGTTATCATGGCAGTTCTTGTACTGTTCGCGATAATCTGCACGAGAAGAATCAAAGACGTACCCGGACCTCTGCAGAATGTGGCGGAGATGGCGGTATCGGGAATCCTGAATTTTTATGAGGGCGTTCTCGGTCCGAAGAAAACAAGGAAGTATTTCCCCATACTTGCAACCTTCTTTATTTTCATCATAGTCTGCAACTACTGTGGTCTTATCCCAGGTGCAGGCGAGCTGTTTACCGTACCGACCTCCATTCTGGCGGTAACCGCGGCACTGGCGGTCATATCCTTTGTACTGATTCAGTCGCAGGGCATTAAGCACCACGGTCTCGGCAAATATCTGCTGACCTTCTTTAAGCCCGTGGCACTGCTGGCCCCTATCATGATACTTGAGCAGTTCATTCGCCCCGTATCCATGGCACTGCGACTTTACGGCAACATCTCCGGTGAGGAGCTTGCGGCGGAAACGCTGTTCGGTCTGTTCCCCATAGGTCTTCCCATTGTAATGCATGTGCTGAGCCTGCTGTTCTGCTTCATTCAGGCAATGGTGTTCTCCATGCTTATGGCAGTATTCCTTGACGAAGCAACTTCAGACGAAGAATAAAAAATAAATTACACATACACTTTTAGGAGGAAACAACAAATGAGTATCGCACAAGGTCTTATCGCAATTGCCGCAGCACTGGCAATCGGCCTTTCCACCATCGGCACCGGCATCGGTCAGGGTCTTGCCGCAAGCAAGGCACTTGAAGGTATGGCACGCCAGCCCGAAATGAAGGGCCAGCTTCAGTCCGTAATGATTCTTGCAATGGGCTTCATGGAAGCACTTGCAATTTACGGTCTTGTTATCGCATTCATGGTTCTGGCAAAGATGTAATCTTTCCCCAAACGAAACAGTAAAGGAGGAAACCTGATTGGTTTTGGATATAGTCGGACTGCTTATCAGCGTGCCCGAATTTATATGGACAATCATAAATTTCTTCCTTCTTATGTTCCTGCTTAAAATATTCCTTTATAAGCCCATACTCAAAGCTCTTGACGAGCGTCAGGCGAAAATCGAGGCAGGTCTTGAAGAAGGCCGTGCCGCCGAGAAGGCGCTTGCGGAAAACGACAGGAGCCTGAAGGCCGAGCTTGCGCAAAGCGGTGCCGAAGCACGCGAAAAGATTAGCGCTGCAAGAGGCGTTGCCGAAAAGGCAAAGAGCGAGGTCGTGGGCGCAGCTCATGCGGAGGCAGCAAACATTCATAAGGATGTCTGCATTCGCATTGAGAACGAGGAGGCCCAGGCAAAGAAGTCCGTTGAGGACAGCATGCCCGAGCTTGTCGCACTGCTTTCACAGCAGCTTCTTCACAGCAATGAGGCCGCGGAGAATTCCGAGCTTATTAACAGCTGTGTTGCAGCCGCAAAGGAATAATTTGAAAATACAGGACTCCGGGAAGGGAGGGATAGTTCTCAAGTGGAAATAGTTTTTAAAATTATAAACTTCATCATTCTCTTCGGTGCGCTTGGCTATCTGTGCCGGAACCTGCTGAAGAAGATGTTCAAGGGCCGCCGTGAAGACATCGGCAATGAGCTGAAGGTTGCGGAAACGGCAAGAGAAAAGGCCAGAACGCTGGAGAATGATATGGAAGCGGCCCGCGCCGAAAACGAGGAGCGCAAGGCCGAAATACTGAAGGGTGCAGATGCCCAGATTGAGATAAACAATCAGGCCGTTGCAGCCGCAGGCGAAAGCGAAGCCAAAAGCCTTATTGAGAACGCCGCGAAGAGCGAAAACCAGCTCCGCGAGGAGATGGAAAGCCGCGTATCCGCCGATGCAATGCGACAGGTGGCGGCAATCACGGGCGAGGTTTTGCGCAGAGGCAGCTTTGAAAGCTCAAAGCAGGCTCTGAACGACAGATTTATTGAACAGATTAAAGAATTGGTATCGGCTATGCCGAGTGACATTTTAAACATGAACGAACTGAAAAAACTTGACATTTCAATATCCAGTGCGGAACCTCTCAGCGAAGAGGAAATGAAGAAGCTTACTCAGATTATCTGTGAAACCTTCATCTCCTGTCACAATGAGGTTGATTCCGAACTTATCGGCGGCGTTCGCATGAAGGTCGGCGATACCGTCTATGACGGAACTCTGGCACATCAGCTGGACAAGCTTTCCCAGGACGTTGAGAGCAATACCCGTCAGTCCGATATGGAAAGACAGAATATTGCCGAGGGCATTAAGCAGCAGCTTGCCAAGGTCAACGATGAAATCGACGTGTTCCAGACCGGCAGCGTTGTATCTCTCGGTGACGGTATCTGCCGCGTATCCGGTCTTGCCGACGTTATGGCAGGCGAGATGCTTGAATTCCCGAACGGTCTCAAGGGCATGGTTCAGGACCTTGAAAAAGACAACGTCGGTGTTGTCCTTCTCGGCGAATACAGCAGCATTCAGGAAGGCGACCCCGTGCGCAGAACGGGACGTATCATTGAAGTTCCCGTGGGCGAAGCACTCATCGGCCGCGTTGTTGACGCAATGGGCAAGCCCATTGACGGCAAGGGCCCCATCAAGAACGAAGCCTTCCGTGCAATTGAAAGCCCCGCTCCCAGCGTAATCAACAGAAAGAGCGTATCCGTTCCTCTGCAGACCGGCCTCAAGGCCATCGACGCACTGGTTCCCATCGGCCGCGGCCAGCGTGAGCTTATCATCGGCGACCGCCAGACCGGCAAGACCGCCATCGCTCTTGACACCATCATCAACCAGAAGGGCAAGGATGTAATCTGCATCTATGTTGCCATCGGTCAGAAGGAATCCACCATCGCAGGTGTCGTTGAAAAGCTCCGCAGATTCGGCGCAATGGACTACACCATCGTTGTTTCCGCAAACGCTTCCGAGCCCGCACCTATGCTTTACATCGCACCTTATGCAGGCGCAGCCATGGGTGAATACTTCATGTATCAGGGCAGAGACGTCCTCATTATCTATGATGACCTCAGCAAGCAGGCCACCGCTTACCGCGAAATCTCCCTGCTGCTCCAGAGACCGCCAGGACGTGAAGCATACCCCGGCGACGTATTCTATCTCCACTCCAGACTTCTGGAGCGTGCCGCACGCCTCAGTGAAGAGGCAGGCGGCGGCAGCATGACCGCACTGCCCATCATTGAAACCCAGGCAGGCGACATCTCCGCATATATTCCCACCAACGTTATTTCCATCACCGACGGTCAGATATTCCTGGAAACCGACCTCTTCCATTCAGGCGTACGTCCCGCAATCAACGTAGGTCTGTCTGTAAGCCGTGTCGGCGGTGCTGCACAGATAGGCGCCATGAAGCAGGTTGCAGGCCGTCTGCGTATGGATCTTGCCCAGTACAGAGAGCTCGCTTCCTTTGCCCAGTTCGGCTCCGATCTTGACAAGGCAACCCGTGACACTCTGCACCGCGGCGCAAGAATGACCGAGATTCTGAAGCAGGGTCAGTATGCACCTATGAGCGCGGCAGACCAGGTAATCATCATCTTCGCCGCCAACGAGGGCTACACCGATGACATCGAGCTTGCAGACATTGCCCGCTTTGAAACCGAGCTTATCGAGTACGTTAACCGCAGCTATCCCGAGCTGCACGATGAGATTCTCAGCGGCAAGAAGCTGAATGCCGAACAGCAGGCAAAGCTGAAAGCCTGCGTTGTGGAATTTAAGAAAACGTTTTGATTAGTAATAATTTGAGAGGAGGGGCTTAAATGGCAAATATGCGAGCCATAAGGACGCGTATAAAGAGCGTCAAGAATACCCAGCAGATAACCAAGGCCATGAAAATGGTGGCAGTATCAAAGCTGCGCAAAACTCAGGCAGGTATGCAGGCCATGCGCCCCTTCGCTGAAAAAAGCCAGGAGGTTCTGAACACTCTGCTTTCCGGCGGCGTATCTCTGGATAACCCCTTTATCAAGCCTCGCAAAGAGGTGAAAAAGGTCTGCTATGTTCTGTTTGTGGGCAACCGCGGACTCTGCGGTGCCTATAACAGCTCCATTGTGCATTTCATGCGCGATATTGCGGAGAGCGAAACCCGTGACTACGGCCTTGTAGTCTGCGGCAGATGGGGCAAGGACGTTATCGCCAAAACGGAAATGCCCGTACTCAGAACCTTCAACGAACTCAGCGACACACCCAGCGGCAATGAAGCCCTTGAGGTTTCGGAATATCTTAAGAATCTGTACCTCAACGGCGAAGCTGACGAAGTACATCTCGTGTATCAGCATTATGTTTCAGCGCTGAAGCAGGAGCCCACGGACTACCAGCTCATGCCCGCAAAGCCCGAAAAAAGCGATGCGGAGCAGGGAAGCGCAAAGTCATTTATCTTTGTTCCCGATATGACCAGCGTGCTTGAAAGCGTCATGCGCCTTACCATCAATAACAAGATTTTGTCTGTTATGCTGGAGGCGAAATGCGGTGAGCACAGCGCACGCATGACCGCAATGACCGCCGCAGCCGACAATACGAAGGAGCTTATCGGCAAGCTGGATCTGTCCCTCAATCGCGCACGTCAGGCCGCCATCACAACGGAAATTTCCGAAATTGTGGGCGGTGCCGCCGCGCTCAAAAAGAAAAAATAACTTCAACCCCTTACAGCAGGAGGTATTTCAATGGAAAACGGAATCGTCAGAAGGGTTATCGGCCCTGTTGTAGACGTACAGTTTCCCTCCGGCAGAATGCCGGATATCTATAATGCAATAGAAGTACAGCTTGAGGACCGCAAAATCGTCATGGAAGCGGTACAGCATCTGGGCGACAACAGCGTAAGATGTATTTCTCTGTTCTCCACCGACGGCCTTTCCCGCGGCTGCCGCGCGGTTGACACGGGCTCACCCGTCACCATGCCCGTCGGCGAGGAAACTCTGGGCCGTATGTTTAACGTCATTGGCGAGCCTATTGACGGCAAGGGCCCCGTTGATGCCAAGCGTATGCCCATTCACCGCACCGCACCTGCCTTTACCGACATTACCCCCTCCACCGAAATGCTGGAAACCGGCATCAAGGTCATCGACCTGCTGGCTCCCTATTCCAAGGGCGGTAAGATCGGTCTGTTCGGCGGCGCAGGCGTCGGCAAAACCGTTCTTATTCAGGAGCTTATCCGCAACGTTGCCTACGAGCACGGCGGCTACTCCGTATTCGCCGGTGTCGGCGAGCGTTCCCGTGAGGGCAACGACCTCTGGAACGAAATGACCGAATCCGGCGTTATCAGCAAGACCGCACTGGTCTTCGGTCAGATGAACGAGCCCCCCGGAGCACGTCTGCGTGTTCCTCTGTCGGGACTGACTATCGCGGAAAACTTCCGTGATAAGTCCGGTCAGGACGTTCTCCTCTTCATCGACAACATCTTCAGATTTACCCAGGCAGGCTCCGAGGTTTCCGCACTGCTGGGCCGTATGCCCTCCGCCGTTGGTTACCAGCCTACCCTCGCAACCGAAATGGGCGCTCTTCAGGAGCGTATCACTTCCACACGCGACGGCTCTGTAACCTCCGTTCAGGCAATTTACGTTCCCGCCGACGACCTTACCGACCCTGCACCTGCAACCGCGTTTGCCCATCTTGACGCAACCACCGTTCTGTCAAGAAGCATTTCCGAGCTGGGTATCTACCCGGCGGTTGACCCTCTGGACTCCACCTCCCGTATCCTCGATCCCAACGTACTGGGCAAGGAGCATTACGAAACCGCCCGTGCGGTTCAGGCGGTTTTGCAAAAGTACAAGGAGCTTCAGGACATCATCGCCGTTCTGGGCATGGACGAGCTCGGCGTTGAGGACAAGGCAGTCGTCAACCGCGCCCGCCGTATCCAGCGCTTCCTGTCCCAGCCCTTCCACGTAGCCGAAAACTTCACCGGTCTTCCCGGCAAGTATGTAAGACTTGAGGACACCATACGCGGCTTCCAGGCAATTCTGGGCGGCGAATGCGATGACCTGCCCGAGCAGGCATTCCTCATGTGCGGCACCATCGACGAAGTGCTTGCAAAGCGCAAAGAGATGTAAGCTATGAGTAAGACTTTTCATTTTCAGATTACAACCGCTGACGGTGCCGTTGCCGATGTGCAGGCAAGCTATGCGGCAATACCCATGGAAGACGGCGAGGCGGGAATCCTTCCCAACCACGCAGCCATGATCGGTGCTCTTAAAGAAGGCGTTGTGCGCTACACCGTTGAGGACGCCGCGCATTATGCAGTGGTGACGGGCGGAGTCGTAAGTGTTGCGGATAATGAGGTTATTCTTCTTGCCCGCAGTGCCGAGCTTGCCGAGAATATCGACCTTGCGCGTGCGCAGGCATCGGAAAAGCGTGCCAGAGAGCGTATTGAAAGCAAATCCGGCGAGCTGGATATGAAGCGTGCCGAGGCCAGCCTCCACCGCGCTCTTGCCCGTGAAAAAGCTTACAGCTTACTGAATAAGTAATAAAAAACTCCTCATCTTACGATGAGGAGTTTTTTCTGCTTTTTATGCTGTCAGTACCTCGTACAGCACCTTTACAAAAAAGATTGCAAGCACCGTAACCATAATGGGCTTCATGCTTTTTGCACCGCCCTTTTCAAAGTAACGCGCGCCGAAATAATTGCCGAGAATGCCGAAAACACCTGCCACAAGTCCAAGCAGATATATGACCTTGCCGTTAATTATGTAAACCGCAAGCGCCGCCACATTTGTGCTGAGGTTAATAACCTTTGCGGTGCCGTTTGCCTCGGTAACGGGGATATGTGCAAGTGCGGTAAGCAGAATAATGAGGAAGGTTCCGGTGCCGGGACCGTAAAAGCCGTCGTAAGCGCCGATGATAAGCGCAACAAGCGCGGCGATAATTGCGGTCTTGCCGAAGGAGTAGGGCTCCTTTTCATTTACAAGCGCCTTGCCCTTTGTGACGTAGACTGCCGTCAGGGGCAGAATGACAAGCATGATAATTTTAAATGCGCCGTCATCAATGAGAAGTGCCAGCTCAGCGCCCAAACTTGAGCCGATAAGGGCAAAAACCGCGCAGATTGCGGCCTTTTTCCAGGGAATAAAGCCGTCTTTGGCGTAGCGTATTGTCGTCAGAGTCGTGCCCATTGCAGAGCTCAGCTTGTTTGTTCCGATGGCGTTTATGACGGGAAGTCCCGCAATCATGTAAGCAGGGAGGGATATGAGTCCGCCGCCGCCGGCAACCGCGTCAACAAAGCCGCCGAGGAATACAAGGGGGCATACGATTAGATACTGTATAATACTGAGCTCCATCAGATTTTAACCCACAGCAAAAGGTTGTTTTCACAAATTATGTCAACCTTGTCACTGTCCTTCAGATAGCTTAAATAGGATTTAACGGTGTTGCCCACAAGAGCATACTGCTCAAAGCTCATGGCAAGAGCGTAGTCGGAAAAAATCCGCTGAAGTATAGCTTCAAAGTTGGAGGGCACGGTGCAGATATCAAGA
>JAZRVW010000058.1:0-5590 GCA_045599385.1 Oscillospiraceae bacterium
AGAGTTGTTGCGGAAAAGGGCTTTTCCGTTTGCTATGACACGGCGGTGTCGGCACTGGAGGCCTTCGAAATGCGCAAGTTTGCCCGCGATATTGAATCCGCCGACGCTGCTAATGTCAAGGTAAGCCGTATGCTCGACTGCGACCTTATGATTCTTGACGACCTCGGCACAGAGATGAGCACCTCTGTTTCCCTCAGCGCACTTTACACTCTCATAAACACCCGCCTTGTGAACGGCAGGGCTACCATCATAAGCACCAACCTCTCCGATGAAGAGCTGAAAAAACGCTACACTCCCCAGATTTGTTCACGCATTGACGGTGAGTTCACGAAGCTTCCCTTTGTAGGAAAGGACATACGAAAAATCAAAAAGGAGATTTAAGCCATGAGCAATCAGCATGAGATTACAAAGGAAATTCCTCTGCTTGACGAAAAGGGCAACCTCACCGAGCCCGGCTTTGCAAAAAAGCTTCTCCCCGTTTATCGCCGCGCGGACATCAAGGCAGGCGGTCTGCGCATTAAGGAATGGGACTACTACCTCATCAACAACGGCAGATTTGCGCTTGCCCTCACCATTGACGACAACGGTTACATGGGTCTTGACTCCATAAGCCTCCTCAATTTTGAAGAGGGCTGGGAAATTACCAACAGTCCCATGTGCTTCATGCCTCTTGGCAGCCGCAAGCTTCCCGAAACAAGCGCAATCGGCGACACAGTTGCCGAGGGCAAGGGCTATAAGATGAGCTTTCTCAACGACGGCAGCGGCAAGCGTATTCTATCCGCGGAGATGGAGAAGTTCGGTCCTGCGGGCAAGCTCACCGCTCACGTTGAGCTTTATGACGAGCCCGAAGAGAGCATGGTTATATGCACTCCCTTCAATGACAAGGGACGCTTCTACTACAATCAGAAGATAAACTGCCTGCGCGCCAAGGGCGAATGCACCTATGACGGCAAAACCTATGTCTTTGACCCCGAGGAAAGCTTCGCCGTTCTCGACTGGGGCCGCGGTGTCTGGACCTATCACAACACATGGTACTGGGGCTCCGCTTCGGGCGCCGTTGAGGGCGTTCCTTTCGGCTGGAACATCGGCTACGGCTTCGGCGACACCTCCGCTGCCAGCGAAAACATGCTGTTCTATAACGGAAAGGCGCATAAGCTCAGCCAGGTGAAGTTCAATATCCCCGGCGACGAAAAGGACTTCCTCTCCCCCTGGACCTTCACCTCCGACGACGGACGCTTCGAGATGGACTTCGTTCCCGTTCTTGACCGCGCCTCCTGCACCGATGTGAAGCTCATCAAGAGCGATCAGCATCAGGTCTTCGGTCTGTTTACCGGCAAGGCAGTCCTCGACGACGACAAGGTCATCGAGATAAAAGACTTCCCCGGCTTCGCCGAAAAGGTTGAAAACAAGTGGTAAATAAAAAAGACACCCTCTCGGGTGTCTTTTTTTAAAAAAC
This sequence comes from Oscillospiraceae bacterium, assembly GCA_045599385.1. GTDB lineage: Bacteria > Bacillota > Clostridia > Oscillospirales > Oscillospiraceae > F23-B02. Next base: position 1,457 of record JAZRVW010000058.1, read on the forward strand.
TCTTGACCTTAAACCTGCTTTATACCCTATGATGATGTCAGAAAGGAGGCCGAAGCATGAACATAAGTACAGTTGAAGCAAAAACCGGTCTCACAAAAGCCAACATAAGATATTACGAAGGCGAAGGACTTATCACTCCGTCTCGGTTGGAAAACGGCTACCGCGATTATACAGAGAACAACATCGAAACACTCATGAAGATTAAGCTCCTGCGGGAGCTCATGGTGCCGATAGAAAAAATACGCGGATTGCAGGACGGTACGGAGGCGATGCGTGACACTCTCGAAGCGCAGTTTGAACTATTTGCCGCTGAGCAGGATAACATCTCTCACGCTGACAGAGTGTGCCGCAGCATCTATGATGACGGTGCGGAATATGAATCCTTAGATGCGGCAAAGTACCTCACACAGCTTCACGCTCCGCAGAAGATTTCCGGCGAATACCTCAGCACCGACGCCATCCCCTACGAGCCGCACCCATGGTACAGATACTTCGCCAGAAGCCTTGACATCTCCGTTTACACCATACTCTCCATTCTGGTTTTCTTTGTGCTTCCGGGGAAGAACGTGGATTCTCTTGGCGGAATCAGCGGTCTTGCTGTAAGCTACTGTGCGTTTGCCTTCATGTTCCTCATTGAGCCGCTGCTCATTCACTTTTTCGGCACCACCTTGGGCAAGCTCATCACGGGAATATACGTATATGACGAGGACGGCAACAAGCTTTCCTACCTTGCCGCCCTGAAGCGTCTTGCATATATGTTCCTTGAGGGTATGGGTTTGGGTGTTCCCGTCGTAGCCATTATTTTCAATATCATCAGCTGTAAAAAGTGCAACAAGAACGAGCTGGCCTGGGACGAGAACATCAGCTACACCTACCGCAACACCACGGACCTGAAGCTCATTGTCTGCCTTGCCCTGTTGCTGCTGCTGGCTGTTCCGCAGTTTTTCTGCGAAAACATCTCCCGTCTGCCGCCCAACCGCGGAGAACTCACCGTGGCGGAATTCTGCGAAAACTACAATTTCTACAGTGACATCTACAATCCCGACAATTACTATTACAACCTTGACGAAAGCGGAAAATGGTATGCAGTTTACTCCGACTGGGAGGTCGGGGGCATTGAGCCGCCGGCGGATTTTCAGTTTATCACCGACAGTGACGGCAATATCACAAAAATCATTATGGACATTGAGTGGGGTGAGGATAATCCTTACTATGGCAACATGGATGTCCGGGATCACAACGAGGTTGCCTTTGTATTCGCATGCTATGCGGCAATCATGTCGCAGGAGGATTTTAATCCCTGCAGCTTTGAATGGACAAAGCTGAAACAGATGCAGCAAAACAACACCTTTGTCGGCGATTACAGCGGCATGCACAACGTAAACATTAACTGGGTAATCAGCGACGAGCTCACATTGTGGTTGGAAGGCACCGGCACCTGCCACGCAGAGATTACAATAAACTGAAAAAGACACCCAATCGGGTGTCTTTTTTTAATCCAGATTTCCGCTTTCGTACATGAGTGCAGTCAGGGCGACAATCGGCGCGGTTTCGCAGCGCAGTATGCGCTCGCCCATGGAGCAGATGTGTATGCCGCAGGCACGCGCCATGTCCGCCTCATACTTTTCAAATCCACCCTCGGGGCCCGTTATTACAGCGGCGGATTTTACGCTTTTCGAGGTTTTCAGCGCCTCGGAAAACCTCTCCCGCTCACCTGTTTCGTACATGAGCAGCGGCAGCTCGGTCTGCATGACGTAATTCAGCGCCTCCGTAAATGTGGGCAGCCACTTCACCTCGGGGATTATTCCCCTGCCCGACTGCTTTGCGGCCTCCTCGGCAATGCGCTGCCAGCGCTCGATTTTCTTATCCGCCGTGTCGGGCTTGGCTATGCAGCGGTCGGAATAGAAAAACACTATCTCCGAGGCACCCGCCTCAACGGATTTCTGAATGATATAATCCGTCTTGTCGCCCTTGGGCAGTCCGCAGAGCACGGAGGTTTTCACCGTAGGCTCTGCCCTGCAAGGCACGACCTCAAGGATTTCCGCCTCGGCTTCGTCCTTGTCGGAACGGATAAGACGGCAGTTATAGTCCGTTCCCTTTCCGTCGCAGATGGTTATTTTTTCTCCGGGGCGCAGACGCAGAACGCGCACGTGCTCCGCATCACGTCCCGTTATGATGGCGGTTCCCTTGAGTTCATTTGTTCCGAGCATGAAAAATCTGGGCATGAGCTTTACCTCGTTCAGAATATTTTATATTATTATCTCACACCCGTCACCTTAATGCAAGACGGGGAATAGAATGTTTCGGGTGAGTTACATGGACGAAGCAATGGATTTTCAGAATTTCAATGATGTGTGGGCAAGGGTGACGGAGAGAGCCGACATTGACGCTCCGCCCATTTCCGCGGAAATAAAGCCCGAGGAAAAAATCTGCGTAATAAAGCGCTGCGAAAAAAGCCGCGCCGTGCGTTTTATTCCCGAAATATAAGGAAACGGCAGTGCGATGCGCTGCCGTTTTTCACTTTATGCACACATCTTCACGTCTGAGGCGCAAAGACCATTTATTTACATTATATCACATAAAAGCAGGGGCATATTAAAAGCGTGACTTTTTATAAAATGCCGAATATTTTTGTTTGCTATTGCAATCATAAAGTGCATGCTGTATAATCCTTCCGTTAAAAAAATCAATGGCATTTTTATGCTGAATAGAGGTATTTCTTATGAGCCGTATGGTAGGTACCGTATCCAGAGGTCTGCGCGCTCCCATTATCCGCGAGGGCGACGACCTTGTAAAAATCGTAACTGAAACCGTTCTCGAATCCTCTGCGCAGGAGGGCTTCCCCATCCGCAACCGCGACATCGTTGCCATGACCGAGGCTATCGTTGCACGCGCCCAGGGCAACTACGCCACCGTTGACGACATTGCCGCCGACGTCAAGGCAAAGCTCGGCGGAGAAACCGTAGGCGTTATCTTCCCCATTCTTTCCCGCAACCGCTTCGCAATCTGCCTCCGCGGCATCGCAAAGGGCGCGAAGAAAATCGTTCTCATGCTGTCTTATCCCTCCGACGAAGTGGGCAACCACCTTGTTGACCTTGACCAGCTTGACGAAAAGGGCGTTGACCCCTACCGCGATGTTCTCACCCTTGAAAAATACCGCGAGCTTTTCGGCTACGGCAAGCACCGCTTCACCGGAGTTGACTACGTTCAGTACTACTCTGACCTTATCACAGAAAGCGGCGCGGAGGTTGAGATTATCTTTGCCAACAAGGCAACCGCAATTCTCGACTACACCAAGAATGTCATCAACTGCGATATCCACACCCGCTTCCGCACAAAGAAAATGCTGAAGGCCGCAGGCGCAGAGCGCGTTTTCGGTCTTGACGAAATAATGAACGCTCCCGTGAACAACAGCGGCTACAACGAAAAGTTCGGTCTTCTCGGCACCAACAAGGCCACCGAGGACAAGGTAAAGCTCTTCCCCCGCGACTGTCAGGAGCTTGTCGAGGAAATTCAGGACAACATTCTCAAGGCAACGGGCAAGCTCGTTGAGGTCATGGTTTACGGCGACGGTGCCTTCAAGGACCCCGTGGGCAAAATCTGGGAGCTGGCTGACCCCATCGTCTCCCCCGCCTACACCGCAGGTCTTGAGGGTACTCCCAATGAGCTGAAGCTCAAGTACCTCGCCGACAACGATTTCGCAGAGCTCAGCGGCGAAGCACTCCGCGAGGCAATCAAGGCCGAAATCGTGAAGAAGGACGAGAACCTCGTAGGCAACATGGCATCTGAGGGTACAACCCCCCGCCGCCTCACCGACCTTATCGGTTCTCTCTGCGACCTCACCTCCGGCAGCGGCGACAAGGGTACTCCCATTGTCTACATTCAGGGCTACTTCGATAACTACACTACCGAGTGGTAAATGAAAAGCAAAACCGTGCATCAATGATGCACGGTTTTTTCTTCGCAAAACAGTAAAAAACCGTCATTCTGAGCGAAGCGATTCTTCTCCTTGTTCGCGGGGGGATTCTTCGTCGCTTTGCTCCTCAGAATGACAGCTGTTTTGAAGCCTGGCTGATTATTTTTTACCTTTTATTCGGTTTCGGTACAAAATCGTCATGCGCGGAAGCAGATAGT
>JAZRVW010000059.1:0-13861 GCA_045599385.1 Oscillospiraceae bacterium
ATCAGCTACAAGCATGAAATGCTCCGTCCCATTCTGGACGTTACCTACGGCTGTATCGTCTATCAGGAGCAGGTTATTGAAATCTTCCGCCGTCTTGCAGGCTTTTCTCTCGGTCAGGCGGACATGATTCGCCGCGCCATGTCGAAGAAAAAGCACAAGGTCATTGACGCGGAGCGCATTGCCTTCGTCCACGGCGACGAAAGCCGCGGCATCGACGGTGCCGTGAAGCGCGGCGTTCCCGAGGACGTGGCAAACAGCATCTATGACGAGATCCTCGCCTTCGCCTCCTACGCCTTCAACAAGGCCCACGCCGTAAGCTACGCCATCGTCGCCTATCGCACGGCATACATGAAAAAGCACTACCCCCAGCAGTACATGGCGGCGCTTCTCTCCTCCGTGCTTGACAACAGCGTCAAGGTGGCGGAGTACATCGGCGAGTGTCGCGATATGGGCATAAAGCTTCTGCCGCCCGATGTGAACGAGTCGGGCGCCGATTTCACCGTTGTGGGACAGAATATCCGCTTCGGTCTTGTGGCAATCAAGAACATCGGACGCGGCTTTGTAAACGAAATTATCAAGTCCCGCGGCTTTGACGGTCCCTTCAAAAGCTTTGAGGACTTCTGCCGCAGAATGTCGGGGCGCGACCTCAACCGCCGTGCCGTTGAAAACCTTATCCGCGCAGGCTCCTTTGACAGCTTTAACGTAAAGCGCAAGGCTCTTCTGCAGATTGCGGGTGTGCTTATCGACTCCATCTCTCAGGAAAACCGCAACAACATTGAGGGGCAGATGAATCTCTTCGGCGAGCCCGATTTTGCCGACATTGTTTCTGTTGAAATAAAGCTACCCGAGGTTGAGGAATTTTCCCGCGCCGAGCTTATGGCAATGGAAAAGGAAACCACGGGACTGTACCTCAGCGGTCACCCCATGGACGAATACCGAGAGTCTGTGCGCAGGGCGGGCATCGTCCCCATTGGCGCAATCATGGCAGACTTTGACGCGGAAAACAGCGAACACCGATTCTTCGACGGTCAGCTTGTGACCGTTGCGGGCGTTGTGCAGTCCTCACGCACACGCACCACAAAAAACAACACCCTCATGAGCTATATTAACCTTGAGGACGATACGGGTGCCATGGAGCTTGTTGCCTTCCAGCGTGCGCTTGACAGCGGCGGCGGATATATCCGCGACAACGCGGCGCTCATTGTAAAGGGACGCATTACCGTGCGCGACGAAAAGGAACCGCAGATAACCGTGGACGAAATTCGTCCCATCTCCGATATGGGTGTAATGAAGAGCGCAGCTGCGGAAAAGCCTGCTCCCGAGGTGAAAAAAGAGGCAAAGCTGTGGGTAAAGCTCGACTCTGTGGGCAATCCCGCCCTGAAGCGCATTGAGCTTATCCTCACCATGTTCCCCGGCGAGCAGCAGATGGTAATCTACTGTGAAAAGGAAAAGAAGCGCCTTGCGGCAAAGTGCGTAATTCACGATGCTCTCGTTGCCGAGCTTAAGGAAATGCTGGGCGATGCAAACGTTGTGGTGAAGTAAAAAGCTGTCATTCTGAGGAACGCAGCGATGAAGAATCCCCATGAACAGACCGGAGATTCTTCACTTCGTTCAGAATGACACGGTTTGAGAGAATAGTTCTATGAGAATCTGCATTTACGGAGCGTCAAGCCGCACGCTTGACGAAATATACTACGCCGAAGCGGAAAAGCTCGGCACACTTATGGCTCAGAGGGGACACTCCCTTGTGTTCGGCGGCGGTGCTGAGGGGCTCATGGGCGCGGTTGCAAGAGGTGTTTTCTCGGGCGGCGGAAAAATTCTGGGCATTGCCCCGAAATTCTTCGACGAGCCCGGCATACTTTTTGAACATTGCACCGAGCTGCTCTTCACCGAGACCATGAACGAGCGCAAGCAGCTTATGGAGGAAAATTCCGACGCGGTAATCGTTCTTCCCGGCGGCATCGGCACCTTTGAGGAATTCTTTGAAATCCTCACGCTGAAGCAGCTGGGCAGAGTCAGCCACGCCATCGTCATGCTGAACACAAAGGGCTACTTTGCGCCCATGCAGGCGCTTCTTGAGCACACCGCAACGCAGCGCTTCATGTCGGAAAAATGCCTGGAAATTTTTTCTCTTGTGGACACGCCCGAGGCGGCGCTTGAGATAATCGAGCATTACGTTGCGCAAACGGGAAATCTCAAACGGCTTGAGGATTATACCAAATAAAAAAGCACAGCGGAAGCAAATTGCTTCCGCTGTGCTTTTTGTTTTTCGTTTACTTTATGCTTGCGCTGTACTCAATGGCGGCGACGGTGTTGTCATCGCCCGCCTTGATCATAAGCACGGCGGAGCCGGTGCTGTATTTATAAACAGCGCCGTTTTGCGTATATCCCTCACCCATGAGGGAAAGCGCCTCTTCAATGTCCATGCCGATTTTAACGCCCTGAGGGTTCTGAACGGTATCGTCGGCAACGGTGATTCCCGTAATGCGCATTGCGCCGTCAAGCTCGTTTACCATTACCTCAAAGCCGTCATAGTAGTAGAAGTAATCCTTGCCCTGATAAGCACAGCTTTCGGATTCAAAGGTTCCGTCGGGCTCGCCCAGCGCCTCAAGGACCGCCTCGGCATAGTCCATAACACCGAATTTGACTCCGTTAGCCTCATAATAAAGCTCGCCGTAGTCGGCAACATAGCTTTCTTCGCCCTTGTCCTTTTCTCCTTCGCTGCCGCCGCAGGCGCAGAGGGCAAAAAGCATCATTGCCGCAAGTATAAAAGCAATAGTTTTTTTCATTGTTCTTCTCCTAATGTCCAGCTTTTAAGATAGCCGTATTTTTCAAGCTCCGCCTGCTGTGCCTCGTAAAGCGCATGGTAGGCGTCGCACTTTTCCGCCCAGACGGAAGCAATTTCCTCATCGTCTCTGTGGTCGGCAAGACCGTACTGCGTGCTGAGTATTCCACCGAACCAGCGTCCCAGCTTTTCAGCGCCGTAGACGTTCAGATGCAGGCCCGCATCATAGGTGTCGGTTTCCCAGTCAATGCCGATTTCCTCCGTCAGCGGAAGCATATTGATATAGTCAATACCATATTTTTCGGCGTATTCGCTTATCTGTCCGTCCCACTCGTCATACCAGTATGGCCACTGACTCGGTGATTTGATGAGGATAAGCGTTGCGCCGTTTTCCTCGCAGAGAACGCGGATTTTGTCCAGGTATTCCCAGCAGGCTTCGCCGATGGTGTAATCCTCAAGCACGGGTGCGCCGGGAAGCTTACCCATGGGCTTTACGTCAGAGCGCATAAGGTAGCCCGAAACGGTGACTTTATCGCGGCTGAACATATACTCAAAATCCTCGGAGCTGAGCTCATTCCAGCGGTCGTGATAGCGCAGAAGCGGAATGAGATAACTTATTAGCTCCTCGTCCTCGGTCATGGAGGCTTTGATTGCGCCGAGCTTGTGGCTCGAAAGCGGCATGCCGTCAATGGTCATGCGGTTATACGCCTCACTCTGCGGCTCGGAATACTTCATGGCCTGTACGTTATACACCACAACCTTCGGGCTGTCAATCTCGAAGGCCTCCTCCAGCAGAAAATAGGACTGCCATATAAGCTGCTGGGCGGAGCCCCGGATATAGCTTGTTATGCCGTATTCCTCCCACATGGTGACGGGGGAAAAGTTCTCATAAACCTCGCAGTCTCCGATGAAAATTACATCGTGGTCTGTGGTTTCATCATAGTACTCCGCGGTCATTGCGCCCTCAAGAACGCCTGACATATACTTGGGCTCAAGGAGCTTTCCAAGAAGCCACACCGCCGCAATCATAAAGGCGGCAGCACAGATAACAGCGATAATATGAACTTTTGTTTTTGTCTTTGTCATATCAGAACTGATTGTAAATAAACTGAGCGGAATCGTAGCCCACGCCGTAGGCTCCGAACACTAAAATTGCAAGCGTTAAAAGTGTGAACAGCACATAGGGCAGAAGCTTTTTCTGCCAGATAAGCTCGCGCACCTCACCGTGCTTTTCCTGAACGCAGCTTACGGTGAACATCATCACAACGCCGATGCCCGCAATGAGATAATCCCCTGCCGAGAGGCCGATGTTCAGCAGATTGCCGAAGGCCTCGCTCCAGTTGAAGTCCGTAAACACGGAGAAGAATGCCTTAAACGATACGGCAACATCACGATAGCAGTCAAGGATTCGGAAGGAGCTTACAAGCAGGAAGGTGCGGAGAGTTTCAAACACACGGTAGGCAAAGGTCGAAACAAGCTTTTCGTGCTTTGCCCGGAAGCGGCTTGCCACGGGCTTGTACTCCTCGCCCGCAAGAATGAACACGGCGTTGAGAAGTCCCCACACGACAAAGTTCCATGCCGCGCCGTGCCACAGACCCGTAAGGAACCAGGTGATGATTGTTGAAACATACACCGAAAGCTTGCGTCCGAAGCCGTCGGAAATGCTTTTTCTCGCCTTTTTGCTGAGCTTAAGAAGCCACGGGGCAACGGACAGCGGATAGAAGATGTAATCCTTGAACCACGTACCCATGGAAATGTGCCAGCGCCGCCAGTATTCCGCAATGTTGCGGGAGAAATAGGGGCGGATAAAGTTTTCCTGCACCTTGACGCCCAGCACCTGCGCGATGCCGATTGTGATGTCAATGCCGCCCGTAAAGTCGGCATAGAGTTCCGCGGCATAGAACATTGCGCCGAGGAAAACGTAGGCTCCCGAATACATGGAGGGGTCGCCGCAGAGAGTTGTGACGGCAACAAGAAGTCTGTCGGCAATGACAAGCTTCTTGAAGTAGCCCCACAGTATTCTCTGCAGACCGAAGGAAATTTGTTTATAGTCCGCCTCATGCTCGGCGAAGAGTGTTTCCGTCAAATCACCATAGCGGGAAATGGGACCCTGAATGAGCAGGGGGAAGAAGGACGTAAACAGCGCAACGCGGAAAATATTCTTTTCCGCGGGAACCTTTTCCCAGTACACATCAATGATGTAGCTGACTGTCTGGAAGGTGTAGAAGGAAATGCCCAGCGGCAGTACCCAGTCCACACCCGCAAGGCTTGCGGAGAACAGCGAATTTACGTTGTTAATGAGGAAATTCGTGTACTTCAGCGCCGCAAGTATGCCCAGGTCAAGCACCAGCGCGAGAATGAATATACGCTTTCTGTATTTCTCCTTTTCCTTTTTGAAGGCCTTTCGCTCATCACGGGAAAGCTCCTTTCCCGAGGGTGAGGAGAGATATGCCTTCTGCGCCGCAATGGATTTTCCCATGAGGTTCGTGGAGGCCCATGCAACGATGACGGTTGCCGCCATGAAGATGAGTCCCTGCCAGCCTGCGCAGAAGTAGAAGAACGCGTCGGCAATCAGCAGGAGTATCCATTGAAAGCGCTTCGGTATGAGATAATACAGCGCAAATAAAACAATTAAAAAGGCTATGAAGCCGTAGGAGGTGAACAGCACGGCTTACTCGTCCATGAGGCGTCTGACCATGGCGTACATGGCCTCGGCAGAGTTGAAGTTCTCGGGAACGATGTCACGGGCGGGAATGGTGATGTCAAACTCCTCGGAAAGCTCCGCGATGATGGAAACTATGTCCAGAGAGGCAAGGATTCCGTCATCAATCAGAGTGTCGCAGTTTTCAAAATCAACGTCAAGGTCAAGACCTTCCAGAATGTCAAGAATTTCGTCCATAGTCAAATCTCCATAAGTGCTTTTCTGTCAGTTTTTCCGTTGGGCAGCATGGGAAGCACGTCCATACGGGTATACTTCGCGGGAATCATGTGGCGTGGCAGTTCATTTCTCATATAGCCGCGCAGGGTCTTTTCATCCGCCGAGCCCATGTAGAAAAGATACAGCTTGCCCTTTTCCTTGTTGAACACGCAGCAGGCGCTTTCAACACCCTCGAGCATGCAGGCGCAGGACTCGATTTCACCAAGCTCGATGCGGTGCCCCATGTTCTTTATCTGGCTGTCCTTTCGGGACACGAAAAGAAGCTCGCCCTTTTCGTTGAGCTTTCCCAAATCGCCCGTGCGGTAGATGATTTCGGGATAATGGGGGTTCAGGGGATTTTGCGTGAATACGGCGGCGGTGCGCTCCGGGTCATCGTAATATCCGAGGGTTACGGCGGTGCCGCGTATGCAGATTTCTCCCACCTCGCCCGTTTCCGCAAGGCTGTCATCTTCCTTCAGAAGCATGTATGCCGTGTTGTCAAAGGGTCTGCCCACGGGGATTATTTCACCGTCTTCAAAAGAACGGTCAAGCTCATAGTAAAAGCTCATGCCCGTGCATTCCGTGGGGCCGTAGAGATTAATAAATCTCGCTTCGGGGCAGGCGCTCTGCCATGCCTTAAGCTGCTTCACGGGAAAAACCTCGCTGCCGAAGCAAATCGTTCGCAGATGCTCGGGCGTACCCTCTTCAAAGGCACCCAGTCCCGACACCAGCGTCAGCGCCGAGGCAACCCAGCAGATTGTGTTTATCTTATATCTGTTGAGGAAATCCAGCACCCTCAGCGGCGAGAGGAACAGGCTCTGCTGCATGAGATAAACCGTTGCGCCGCATTTGATTGCGGAGAGGATTTCCTTCATGCAGGCGTCCACATAAAGCGGCACCTGCATGGCGAAAACGCTGTTTTCGTCTGCGCGTATTACGGGGCAGAGGGCGTTTGCGTAATCAATCAGCGAGCGGTGGCAGGCGGTAACGCCCTTGGGCTCGCCGGTGCTGCCCGAGGTGAAAACAATGTAAACGGGGTCAATGTCAATGCTCTGCGCACGCACGGCCTCAGCCTCCGAGCCCTCACAGTCCGCGAAAAGCTCCTCGGCAGGCAGAAGTCTGTCGCCGTAGCCCAGCTCCGCGCATTTTTCCGCGCTGCTGTCATCGCAGATGATGATTTCGGGGCTTATCTTCTCAAGGATTTTGCGCACGCGGTGCATGGGAAGTCCCATTTCCAGCGGCACATAGCAGCAGCCCGCATAGGTCACCGCAAAAAACGCCGCAATCGTTTCGGGACACTTTTTCATAAACACCGCCACGGGCTTTTTATGAAGCCGCGCACCCGATTTTACAAGCCTTGTGCCGCCTGCGCGCGACATGGAAAGCAGCTCCGAAAAGCTCAGGGCGCTTTCCCCGTCGGCGAAGGCGGTTTTTTCAGGATATTTCGAGGCTGTTGCCTCAAGAAATTCAAGAATGTTTTTCATAAAAAATCCTTACGGCATAACAAAGGGTGTGGTTGCAACCTGGGGATAGAGTGCCTCGTTGAATACCCAGTACTGAGGGCTGAGAGGCGCAAGGTCGGAGTTCATTTTCATGAAGCACTTGTAGTGCTGGGGTCCTACGTTGCAGGTGTCGAAGTGATACCAGCCGCTGCCCAGGTTTACAAGACACCAGAAATGCTGGGTTTTGCCGTTCATACGCTCAACGGACAGCACCTGAATGTCATCAATCTCCTGAAGCAGAATGTAGCTTGTAGCATAGAAGGTGTAGCAGTCGCCGACACCCTCAGTCAGACCGCGGTAGGCCTCGCCGTAAAGGTCGGTCTTGTCGGAGGTGCCCCAGTAGGTGATGTTGTCATAGCAGTAGTTGAATACCGCAAGCGCCTTTTCCGCGCTGTTCATGTCGTCGGTAAAAATCTCGGCGGTGACCTTGTCCACAGCGGTCTGAAGCTGTTCCTCGGTTACGGACTTTTCGATGAAGGTGAACTTAACGGTGACGGAAGAGGTGTTTCCCTCATGGTCGGTGGCGGTGTAGGTTACATCGTAGGTACCTGCCGTCTTTGCGTCAACCTTGGACTTGTCAACCTCGATGGTGGGATTGGGGTCTGCGTTATCCTCTGCCATAACCTCCTTGAAGTAGGAAACGGCATCGCCCACGTAGCAATAGCGGTCACGGGCGGCAAGGATTACGGGTGCGGTCTTGTCAGGAGTGATTACGGCCTTGGCGGCAACGGTGGTTGTATTGCCGCTGCGGTCGGTGAGGACAATCTCAACGTCCTGAGTGCCTTCAACGCTCCAGTCGGGCTCCTCAACAAACTCTGCCTTGACAGAGCTCATATCAACAATGTTGGTTACAAACTTAATGGGGTCGCAGAAATAGCCCGTGCTGCAGGGGCATTCAATTCCCTCTGCGGTGGGTGCGGTCGTATCCTTAACCATGATTGCCACAAGGGCCTTATCCTCGCCTTTTGCAAGGCTTACGGCGTGGGCGCCGAGCTCAGTAAGCTCAAAGTCAAGGTCGGAGGCCTCGGGGTCAATGACGTAGTCCTTGTACTCCACGGGCAGAATCGCCTTGATTTCCGCCTCGGTCACGGTCTTGTTTTCAGCTTCAAGCTCAACAATTTTGTCGGCAACGATTACGCTTGCCTCAAACTCGGTTTCGTTTTTGCCCAGGTCGGTGGCCTTCAGTGTGCAGGAAGCCGTGCCGATCTTGCTCACATCGGGTTCGGTGACATAGACGCTTGTTACCGCGGTTGCGTCCTCAAAGCCCAGCGTGAAGTCCGCCGCATCGGGTGCGGTGTCCTTGAGGGTTGCGGCAACGATTTTGTCGGGTACGGGAGCGACGGTGTCCACGATCTCAAGAACAGAGCTGTAGGTCTTGCCGTCAAAGCTTATCTCAACCTTGTTCTCCCCGGGAACATTCCACTTGATGTTCTTCATATCGGTGACGATTTCGGCATTGTCACGCTCAACAACCATGAAGTCATCAATGGTGGGGCGCACATCACCCGCCTCGTAAACAAGGCGGTCAACGGCACCGAGAATAATGACGTTTACTTTGATAACGTCCTTGTTGCCGTGAGTGTCCTTAACGCTGATTTCGGTCTTGTAGGTGCCTGCAGTACCGAATTCAGGCTTGGTCTTCCACTCAATCGAATAGTCGCTGGCATCGTACAGATTGGTAAGCGTTTCCTCGGGGGTGAGCTTGTCGTCAATAGTGATGGTGACGTCGGAGTTGTCCGCGGTGGGTGCCTTGGTGTCACGCACGAAAAGCAGCACCTTGCGCACAGCGCCGTCCTTGTCAACGGTGAGTATGTAGTTTCCCTCTTCGGTGAGGCTTATGTCATTATTGCCCACATACTTGGCGCTTCCCTCACCTTTGACGAAAACGGAGGCATCGGGTGTGCCCTCGCCAAGCTCGGCATAGGCCCACATGTTTATTCCTCTGTAAACGCCGAAGAAGAGCACGGCGGCGGCAAGCACAAGCGCAAGCAGAACGGAAACAAGGATTACAAGCCACTTGGGAGTCTTTTTCTTTGCCTTCTTCACTTCCGCAAGCTCTTCTGCAACTTCTGCGGCTTCCTTCTGTGCTTTCTTGGCCTTTTTCTTCTCTTTTTTGGCTTTTTTCTTTTCCCTTTTAGCCTTTTTCTTTTCTTTTTTTGCTTTTTTCTTTGCTTTTTCGGCTTCTTTTTTCTCTTTTTCGAGTTTCTTCTTCTCTCTTGCGGCTTTTTTCTCTTCCGCAAGCTGTTTCTTTTCTTCTTTTGTTTTATTACTCATGGTTTTGACCTCCATGCCTTAAAAAGCATATTTCGACAAATATATATATTATCACACGAGTTCATGGCAAACAATGTTTTTTTCATTAATTTTTAAGTAAGCGCTGATTAATTCATCTTCGGCATTCTGCGGTTATTTTGAGCTCCGAATTCGTTACTTTTCCTTGAAATACACAAAGTATTCCTGCGAAAAAGGTGCCTTTTCGGAACTCAAAATTCCTCACAGCCTGCTCTTGCCGAATTAATCATCACTTGCTTAATGGCAGATTAAAAAATATTTAAAACGCAAAAAAGCACCCATAGGGTGCTTTTTATGCGGCGCTTTCAAGGCTTTCCGCCGCGTTTATCATGTCATAAATGCTTATGCCGTAGCCCGATGCGGGATCGTTCACGAAAACATGGGTAACTGCGCCCACGAGATGTCCGTTCTGAATTATGGGGCTTCCGCTCATGCCCTGCACGATGCCGCCCGTTTTTTCGAGCAGCTTTTCGTCGGTTACATGAATCACCGCAACGGTGCCTCCGCCGCTGCTTTCCACCTTCTGAATTTCAATCTCGTATTCCTGCACGCCGCTGCCGTCAAGAGTGCAGCGTATAAGGGCCTTGCCCTCCTTCATCTCGCCCGTTTCCATGACCTCGCCCGAGGGCAGATCCGCGGTGCCGAAAATTCCGCACACGCAGTTTATTTGGATATCTCCCAGCACGCAGGCTTCATCGGAGCAGCCGTTGAGCTGTCCCGGCTCGCCCGATTTTCCGGGAACAACGTCGATGATTTCAGCGCTGAATATGCTGCCCTCATGCAGCGGCAGAACACAGCCCGTGTCGCCGTCGCTTATGCTGTGGCCCAGCGCTCCGTAAAGACCGCTTTCCTCATCATAAAAGGTGAGGGTGCCCACGCCGCTTATGCCGTCACGCAGCCACACACCGAGTCTCCACACGCCGTCGGAGTCCTTTGCGGGCGTGAGATTGTACTGACGGAGCTTTTCGCCGCGTGATACGGTTACCGCGATTGCGCTTCCGTCAAGCTCACTCACGGCAGCGCTGAAATCCTCCGCCGTTGCGATGCTTCTTGAGCCAAGTCTGACGATGATGTCGCCGGCTTCAAGTCCCGCCTCCTCTGCGGGCGATGCCGTTCCCTTTTCAGTTTTTACCTCGGAAAAGCCCGCTATGGCAACGCCCTCAAGACGCATGGAAATGCCCAGGGGCGTTCCGCCCACGGTCAGCGTTTCCGCATACGCCGTGCCGCAGATAAGCGCCGCGCACAGAATTAAACATACAAAAATTTTCCTCTTCAAGTTTACACCTCCGTCAATAAGTATGAGCACCGCCGCATAAAATAAAGCAGGCTAAATTTAATCAAATTGGCCGCCCTTGATTTTTCAAGGCGCGGCGGCTCAGCAAAAATATGGGGTGAATAAATGAAAATTTTAAAATACGGAAGTACGGGGCCCGATGTTCAGCTTTTGCAGCTTGCACTTAACCGCGCGGGCTTCGGTACGCTGGAAACCGACGGAATTTTCGGCAACGCCACGCGCAATGCCGTACGGCAGTTTCAGTCGCAGAACGGACTCTCTGCCGACGGTATCGTGGGTCCGCTGACGCACCGCGCACTCATGCCGTGGTACACGGGCTTTTTCTCCCACCGCATACACAGAGGCGACACGCTTTTTGCCCTTGCGCAGATGTACGGCACAACGGTGGAGGCCATAAGCACCGCAAATCCCGGGCTCAACCCGCTCAATCTTGAGGTGGGCAGCACAATAACCGTGCCGCTTTCCTTTGACGTTACACCGATCTCCATTGACTATACCTCAAGGCTCGTTTCCTACGTTGTGCGGGGAATAGCCGCGCGCTATCCCTTTGTCACCGCAGGGGAGATGGGCAAAAGCGTCATGGGCAGACCGCTGTGGTATATGTCCGCAGGCAGCGGCGACAATCTTGTTTTCTACAACGCCTCTCACCACGCAAACGAGTGGATAACAACGCCCGTTCTTCTGAAGTTTTTCGAGGCTCTTGCAAAGGCCGCAGCCTCAGGCGGAAGCATCTACGGGCAGAACGCGCAGGAGCTGCTGCGGCGCAGCAGCATATACATAGCGCCGCTTGTCAATCCCGACGGCGTTGACCTCGTTACGCGCGCGCTCACCGAGGGTGAATATTACGAAAACGCAAGACGCATTGCCGCAAACTATCCGCAGTTTCCGTTTCCTGAGGGCTGGAAGGCCAACATACGCGGCACAGACCTCAATCTTCAGTATCCTGCGGGCTGGGAGCAGGCGCGGCAGAACAAATTCGCCCAGGGCATCGTGAGTCCCGCGCCCGCCGATTACGTGGGCACCGCACCGCTTACGGCTCCCGAAAGCCGCGCCATGTATGATTTCACCCAGTCGCTGTCGCCGAGGCTTGTGCTTGCCTATCACACGCAGGGCGAGGTCATATATTGGAAGTATCTCGATTACGAGCCGCAAAATTCACGGGACATTGCGGAAACCTTTTCCGCGCTGTCCGGCTACGCCTACGAGGATACTCCCTATGCCTCGGGCTTTGCGGGCTATAAGGACTGGTTCATTCAGGACTACAACCGTCCCGGCTACACCGTTGAGGCGGGACTCGGCATAAATCCCCTGCCCGTTTCCGATTTCGATAAAATCTATGCCGACAATCTGGGAATACTCGTCTACGGCGCTCTGGTAACCTGACAGAGAAAAAATTTGCCTTGACTTGAAGCTCTGCTGCCCATAAAATAAAAGCACAAATTTTCTTTACGGCAGGGAGTGATACCTTGGAGCTGAACGAACTCAGGCTGATTTGCGCGGGTAACCTCATTAATCTCCGCACAAGAGAAAGTATGACCCAGGCGGAGCTCGGCGCAAAGCTGAACTATTCCGATAAGAACATATCAAAATGGGAGCGCGGCGAGGCGCTGCCCGATGCCTTTGCGCTTACACGCATTGCGGAAATCTTCGGCGTTTCCGTGGATTATATCCTCTCCGCCCACGACACAGTTGAGGCTCCCGAGGGAATGCCCGTGGAGGACAACGTGCCCACCTACCGCGCCGATGTCATAATCGCAATCGCCGTGCTGAGCATAATGACCTCCGCCCTCACCGCCTTTGTAATCCTGTGGCTTTTCGGCACTATTGAGTGGCGCATATTCCTTATCGGAATATCGCTGTCATTGCTCTCCGCGCTGGTGCTGGACTGCGTTTTCTACAAGCGTAAAGGTCTTGAGTATATCATTTCCGCCTTTGTGCTGTCACTGTTCGTGCTGGCATATTTCGCCGTTCCCGAGGCAAATATATGGCAGGTTTTCCTCATCGCCGTACCCGCGGTTGCTCTGGTGTTTCTCGCCTGCAATGTGCGCAAAATTCCAAAGAAAGCGCGGAAAAACAAAGTAAAATAAGGTTATTCTACTGTGGGTAGAGCGGCGGAAACGCCCTCTACCCTTTGTTTATTCCGCAGTAGAGACCGTCTTTCGCAGAGTAGCTTGAGTATTTTACGCAAAATCGGGTATGCTTTTATCAGTAAATGCGAAAGGAGCATTACCTTGTCAGATTACATATTAAGCTGCTGTTCAACCGCAGACCTCACAAAAGAGCATTTCGAGGCACGGGACATTCACTATGTCTGCTTTCATTTTGCGGTAAACGGCAGAGAATATACGGACGACCTGGGTGAAAGCGTTCCGTTTGAAGAATTTTACGGAGAGCTGGCAAAGGGTGCCGAAACCCGTACCTCGCAGGTGAATGTTTCGGAATATGTTGATTATTTCGTGCCCTTTCTCGAGCAGGGCAAAGACATAGTCCATGTTTCGCTGTCCTCGGGACTTTCGGGTACAATCAATTCCGCGAGAAATGCCGCGCTCATCGCCATGGAGCGTTTCCCCGACAGGAAGATTTATATTGTTGATTCTCTCGGCGCCTCCTCGGGCTACGGTCTGCTTATGGATATGGCGGCAGACAAACGTGACGAGGGCTTAAGCGCCGAAGCGCTTGCGGAGTGGCTTGAGGAAACAAAGCTTAAAATCCACCACTGGTTTTTCTCCACCGACCTTTCAAGCTATGTCCGCGGCGGCAGAATTTCAAAGGCTGCCGCCGTGTTCGGCGGCGCGCTGAACATCTGCCCTCTGCTGCACATGGACAGCGCGGGACATCTCGTTCCCGTGGCAAAGGTTCGCGGCAAAAAGAAGGTTATAAAGGACATCGTCAGTGCCATGGAGGAGCACGCGGAAAACGGGCTTGATTACAGCGGCAAATGCTATATCTCCCAATCCGCCTGCACCGAAGATGCCGAAGCAGTTGCGGCGCTTGTTGAGGAACGCTTCACAAAATTAAACGGCAGAGTTGAGATTAACTGGGTCGGCACGACTATCGGCTCACATACAGGC
>JAZRVW010000060.1:0-57251 GCA_045599385.1 Oscillospiraceae bacterium
CCCGAAGAGGCAAGCCTGCTGTATATGGCTGTTTCTACGGACTGCGGCTGCTTCCGCTATGCAAATGTTACATCTGAAACCTTTGCCGCCGCAAGCGAGCTTGCAGAATACGGCGCCGAGGTTCAAAAGCTTAATTTTGAGCTTTTCAGACAGGTTTCACGGGCAAGAATTATCCTTGAGGGCATGATTTCTGCAGGGCTTAAGTTTTATCATAACGGCAAGCTTGTTGTTGCAACGGTAACCAATGAAATGATGGAAACCGCCGGCGCAACGGAAAATGACTGCGACGATATAGCCGGTATCCCGGGCAAAGTTGAAGGCTGCGTTGTAAGCATGGTTATACGTGAGCTTGGGGACGGAAAAACAAAGGTTTCTGTGCGTTCACAGCCCAGCTTTGACAGCTCCGCAATCTGCGCAAAATTCGGTGGCGGAGGTCACAAAATGGCATCGGGCTGCACTATCAGCGCGTCACCCGATGAAGTGCGTAAAATGATGGTTGCCGCAGTTGATGAGGTGTGGGCATGAATGGCATTCTCCTTGTAGACAAGCCTCAGGACTGGACAAGTCATGATGTCGTTGGAAAGCTTCGCGGTATTCTGCATGAACGCAGAATAGGACATTCGGGAACTCTTGACCCCATGGCAACGGGACTGCTCGTTGTTTTTGTAGGCAGGGCAACAAGAGCGGTTGAGTTTGCGGAAGCTCACAGGAAGGAATATATTGCGCGACTGCGTCTCGGAATTACTACCGACTCTCAGGACATAACGGGATATGTTTTGCATGAAACAGCGCAGAATGTTACCGAAAACCAGCTCAAATCCGTATTATCTGAATTTTTTGGAGATATTCAGCAGATTCCGCCCATGTACTCCGCAATCAAAATTGGCGGAAAAAAGCTGTATGAGCTTGCGAGAAAAGGCGAAAGCGTGGAACGCAGGCCAAGAAATGTCAATATATCTAAGCTTGAGATTACGGGCAGGGAAGACGGGGATTATATTCTTGATGTTTGCTGCTCAAAGGGAACATATATCCGAACGCTTTGCAATGATATCGGCGAAAAGCTGGGCTGTGGCGGTTGCATGAGTTCTCTGCGCAGAGTCAAGGCGGGAATGTTTGACATTGTGGAAGCGCATACAATTGAGGAAATTGCAGAAAGCCCTGAAAAGTACTTAATTCCCGTAGATAAGCTCTTTTGTGAATATCCCGGTATTACAGTTGATAAACGGACAGAGAGCAAGCTCAGAAACGGCAATTTCATTAATTCTTCCGTATCTGACGGAACATACCGTGTTTACGGCGAAAGCGGAGAATTTCTGCTTCTCGGCGAAGTTCGGCAGGGGATACTTAAAACGATAAAGAATTTTTTTGAGGTAAATAATGGATAACTCTAAAAGAGTCGTTGCAATCGGCTTTTTTGACGGCATACATGTAGGTCATGCCGCGCTTCTTAATAAAACAAAGGAACGTGCAGCTGAAATCGGAGCAATTCCGTCGGTTCTTACCTTTGATGTTCACCCTGACAATCTCGTGTTTGGCAAGGATGTTCCGCTTCTTAACAGCGCAAACGGACGAGAAAGCATTATCCGACGTGAATTCGGCATAGAAAATGTTGTTTTTATCCACTTCAATCAGAGAGTCATGCACATGGACTGGAAGGAATTTGTTGATGAAATCATCAACGAGCTTAATGTCGCATGGATTGTTGTAGGACATGATTTCTGCTTCGGATATAAGGGCATGGGAAATGCCGCGCGCCTGAAGGAGTACAGTGAGAGCCTCGGAATTGGCTGCGATATTATTCCGGCTGTCTGCAGAGACGGCATCGTTGTCAGTTCTACAAATATCAGAAAGCTTATCGAAGCAGGCGAGATTGAAAAGGCAAATGAATATCTGGGACATGCTCACACTCTTGAAGATACCGTACGTACGGGATATCATCTCGGAACAAAAATGGGTGCGCCGACAATTAATATGAAGCTTCCCGAGGGCGTTCTTGTTCCGCGCTTCGGCGTATATGCCGCAAAGGTGTTCCTTGATGATGGTTCTGAGCATATTGCAGTTACGAATGTGGGCGTAAGACCTACAGTAAGTGATGAAAACCGTGTGAGCGTTGAAAGCTTTATTGTTGATTTCAACGGAAACCTTTATGACCGTCACGTCAGACTTGAGCTTCACAGCTTTCTGCGTCCGGAACAGAAGTTCGCATCTCAGGAAGAGCTTGCGGCACATATTAAGCTCGATACTGAAAACGCCAGAAAATTCTTTGAAGCTGCTTTAGAGACTGCAAAAAACAATACAAACAGCAAAAAAGACAATAGAGTAGCGGGGGAGCTTGAGGGGGCAAGACCCGCCTCAATCGGATCGCCGACAAGATAAAAAGCCTTGATTTTTCAAGGCTTTTTATCATAAAACGAGCTGGAGACCTCCTGCTCGTTTTTGTCGGCTTTTCGGCGCAGTTAAAAAAGTCTAAAGACTTTTTTGGCAAGCTGAAAAGCAGCGTATGATTACCATTCGCTGCTTTTAATTTTTATATCTTCCACGCTTACTTTATCCCACGAGAAATCTGCGATTAATTCCTGCGGAGAAACAGGCGCGTCGCTTTCAGTAATTCCGTAAAGAAAAGCAATTTTTCCGATAAGCTCCTGGGGTGAATATTTTTGACGCAGAATTTCCGTACTTAAATCACCGTAGCGCTTTGACATCTTGCGCATATCGTCTGTTACGAGCAGAGGTGTGTGGCAGTATTCAGGTGGAGTACCGCCCATTTCCTCAATCAGCCATATCTGCTTCGCGGTTGAGCTTAATAAATCACGGCCGCGGACAACGCGGGTGACACCCATTTTCATATCGTCAACCGAAACGGCAAGCTGATATGCGTAAATCCCGTCTGAGCGTCTGATGATAAAATCACCGCTGTCAGCGAGGTTTTCAAATACATCACCGTATTGCCCGTCGCAAAAGCGTATTGTTCTGTCAGGAACCTTTACCTTCCATGACGGACGTCTGCCGCCGACCTCAAGCTTTCTGCGTTCCTCCGCAGACAAGAATCTGCACTTACAGCCGTAATCACATGAAGGTTCATCAGGGTGGGGAGCAGAGGCTGCAAGGCGCTGACTGCGGCTGCAATAGCACGGATAAACAAGACCTTTATCAAATAGAAGCTTGAAAGCCTCGTCATACAAAACCGTACGTGAGCTTTGGGCGTATTCGGGAGAAGACTCACACCAGCCCTTGTCCCAGGGTATTTCAAGCCATTTCAGATCGTCTGCGATTTTCAAGGCGTATTCACTTTTGCTTCTGTCACGGTCAAGGTCTTCCATGCGGAAAATCAGTTCGCCGTCATTTTTTCTGCAGTCAAGCCATGTGAGCAGGGAAGTGGCAATGTTGCCGAGGTGAAGCTGCCCGCTGGGACTTGGTGCATATCTGCATACGGTTTTTTTCATGTTTCCACCTGTCATAAAGATGAAATGTAATGGTATTATTAAAACATAATTAGACGAAAATTAAAATATGTATGTACCATTTTCGGAAAATATGTGTTATATATTTATTATGAAACATCAGAAAGGGGTAATATTATGGCAAGTTCCACTAAAGAAGCTCTTGGAAACGCATTGAAAAAAATGCTGACAGTAAAGCCCATTGACAAGATTACCGTAAAAGATCTTGTGGAGGAGTGCGGAGTAAACCGTCAGACCTTCTATTATCACTTTGACGATGTTTATGACCTGCTTGAGTGGGTTTTTGAAGAAGACGCAAACCGCGTTCTGCCCGATGAGATTTTCTATGATGAATGGCGCGAGAACGTAATGCTGTTCTTCCGCTATCTTTATGACAATAGAAGCTTCGTTCTGAATATATATAATTCTCAGAACCGTTCATATATGCTGCGTTATTTCAAGCGCAGACTGCATTACTGCATTCACGGCTTTGCGGTCATCGTTGCCGACGGAAGAAATATTGAGTGGTCTGATCTTGAGTTCGTCTGCGAGTTTTATGCACAGGGTGTAGCTGGCCTTATTTCTCAGTGGCTTGATCTGAATATGGAGCTGCCACCCGAGATTACGGCTGAAAAGTTTATGCAGGTGCTTGACGGAAGCGTTGAGAGTATGCTGTCAAGATTCCAGAAGAATTAATTTTAAAAACCTTGCCCTCCGATTTATGTCGGAGGGCTTTTTGTGTTGAAAGAATTTAAATAAAAGGATATAATACTTAAGATAAGGTGGTAAGTATATGAAAGAACAGAAAACAAATGTAATGCGACTTCTGGAGCAGAAAAAAATCAAATACATACCCCATGAGTATCCGCACGGCGATGAAGCGGTTGACGGACTGACGGTTGCCGAAATTTGCGGACAGAATCCGGAGCAGGTGTTTAAAACCCTCGTCGCACGTGGGGCGAGCAAGAGTGTTTATGTTTTTGTAATTCCCGTCACTAATGAGCTTAATCTTAAGAAAGCGGCAAAAGCGGCAGGTGAGAAGTCGGTGGCTATGATTCATGTTAGCGAGATAAATGCTCTGACGGGCTATGTCCGCGGCGGCTGTTCTCCCGTGGGTATGAAGAAGCAGTATAAAACCTTCTTCAATGAGTCTGCTAAGGCATTGGATACAATCATGGTCAGCGCAGGAAAAATCGGCTATCAGGTGGAGCTTGATCCTGATGAGCTGATAAAACTTACACGTGGAATTTACGCGGATTTGGTAGAAGAATAATGAGTAACAGCATAATAATCAAGGGCGCAAGAACCCATAATCTGAAAAATATTGATATTGAGATTCCCCGCGATAAGCTTGTTGTAATGACAGGCCTTTCGGGAAGCGGAAAGTCAAGCCTTGCATTTGATACTATATACGCCGAAGGTCAGCGACGCTATGTCGAGAGCCTTTCGTCCTACGCAAGACAGTTTCTCGGTCAGATGGACAAGCCTGACCTTGATAACATTCAGGGATTATCGCCTGCAATCTCCATTGATCAGAAGACAAGCTCCCGCAATCCGCGTTCAACTGTCGGAACCGTTACGGAGATTTACGACTATATGCGTCTGCTGTGGGCACGCATCGGCGTTCCCCATTGCCCTAAATGCGGCAAGGAAATCCGCCAGCAGACCATTGACCAGATAATCGACCAGCTTATGCTTTTGCCCGAGGGGACAAAGCTTCAGATTCTTGCACCGGTTATCCGGGCAAGAAAAGGCGAATATCTCAAAATTTTTGAGGATGCAAGGCGTTCGGGCTTCGTGCGCGCACGTGTTGACGGAAGCCTTTATGATCTTTCCGAGGAAATAAAGCTCGATAAGAATAAAAAGCACAACATAGAAATAATCGTTGACAGAATTGTTATTAAGCCCGATATTAACCGCAGGCTCACGGACTCCGTTGAAACTGCCTGCTCACTTGCCGATGGGCTTGTGATTGCCGATGTTGTAAGCGAAAAACGTGAAATCATGTTTTCGCAGAATTATGCCTGCCCCGATTGTAATGTTTCCATTGAGGAGCTTGCACCGAGAATGTTCTCATTCAACACTCCGTATGGCGCGTGCCCGAAGTGCGACGGTCTGGGTGTGCAGCTTCTTGTTGACCCTAATCTCATTATTCCCGATGACGAGCTGAGCCTCAGCGAAGGCGCTGTGGTTGCATCGGGCTGGAATGTTGCAAACGGAAGCGCAATTGCCAGAATGTATTTTGAGGCGCTTGCAAATAAATACAGCTTCAAGATGACAACTCCCGTAAAGGATTTGCCGAAAGACGCCCTTGATGCCCTGCTTTACGGAACAAAGGGCGAAGCACTTAATATGCACTATGACAGGGAACACAGCTCAGGCTCGTTCTCAGGGACTTATTCAAAGTCATTTGAAGGTGTATGTAAGAATATTGAGCGCAGATACCGTGAAACCCAGAGTCCCGCCATGCGCGCCGAGCTTGAGGAATGTATGTCCGAGATAATGTGCCCTGATTGTAAGGGCAAACGTTTGCGTAAGGAAGCTCTTGCCGTCACTGTCGGAGGTAAAAGCATTGCGGACATGGGCGATATGTCAATTTCCGAAGCAATTGACTTTATTGACAGCCTTGAGCTCAGCCCGAAGGAGCTTATTATTGCAGAGCGCATTGTAAAGGAAATCAAATCACGTCTTGGTTTCCTTAAAAATGTCGGCTTGCAGTATCTAACTCTATCAAGAGGCGCGGCAAGTCTTTCAGGCGGAGAAAGTCAGAGAATAAGACTTGCAACCCAGATAGGCGCATCGCTTATGGGCGTTCTTTATATTCTTGATGAGCCAAGTATAGGCCTGCATCAACGTGACAATGAAAAGCTTCTGAAAACTCTTCAGAAGCTTCGCGACCTTGGCAATACCCTTATTGTCGTTGAACATGATGAGGACACCATACGCACAGCGGATTATATTGTTGACATCGGTCCGAAGGCAGGTGTTCACGGCGGTGAGGTGCTTTGTGCAGGTACGGTTGAGGATATCTGCGCCTGCGAACGCTCAATTACGGGTCAATATTTAAGCGGCAAGCTTAAGATACCCGTTCCCGAAGAACGCAGAAGGGCTGAGAGAGGCTTTGTGACCGTTCATGGAGCGGCGGAGAATAACCTGAAAGGAATTGATGTTTCTTTCCCCATAGGCCTTGTGACCTGTGTTACCGGCGTTTCTGGAAGCGGTAAGTCATCACTTGTTAATGAAATCCTTTATAAGACTCTTGCCGCTGAGAAGAACAGAGCGAAGCTTAAGCCCGGCAAATGTGAGGGTATAAGCGGAACAGAAACACTCGATAAGGTTATTGCCATTGACCAGAGCCCCATCGGCAGAACACCTCGCTCAAACCCCGCAACCTATACGGGACTGTTCAATGATATACGCGAGCTTTTTGCATCTACTGAAGATGCAAGAATCCGCGGCTATAATTCCGGAAGATTTTCCTTCAATGTCAAGGGCGGACGCTGCGAGGCCTGCAAGGGTGACGGTGTACAGCGTATTGAAATGCACTTTTTGCCCGATGTCTACGTACCCTGCGATGTATGCGGCGGCAAGCGTTATAACAGAGAAACCCTTGAGGTCAGGTATAAGGGTAAAAATATAAACGACGTTCTGGAAATGACTGTTGAGGAAGCCAGCGATTTCTTTGCCAATCTGCCCAAGCTCCGCAGTAAGCTGGATACACTGCTTGATGTCGGACTTGGCTATATTAAGCTCGGACAGTCTAGCACAACGCTTTCGGGCGGAGAAGCTCAGCGCGTCAAGCTTGCAACCGAACTGTCAAAGCGCAGTACGGGAAATACCGTTTATGTGCTTGATGAACCCACAACCGGCCTGCACATTGCAGATGTACACAAGCTTATTCACATCATTGACCGCCTTGCAGACGCGGGAAATACTATTGTGATAATTGAGCATAACCTTGATGTAATAAAATGCGCCGATTACATTGTCGACCTCGGCCCTGAAGGCGGCAGCGGAGGCGGCACGCTTGTGTTTGCAGGAACTCCCGAAGAGTGCGCAAAATGCGATGAAAGCTTTACCGGGCAGTTTCTGAAAAGAATGCTTTAACAAATTGCAGCAGCGCTCCATATTATGAATGGGGGTGCTGATATGTGGTTTGATTTTGCAATTGCGCTGATATTTGCGGCGCTGCTGGTATTGATTGCATGGGGCTTTAAAGGCAGGCTTCTTACTCCCGTTGTTTCGGGGGAAAACACGCATATAACGCTTAATGTTGAAGTTAACGGCATGGAGCCCTGCATCGAAAATACGCTCAAGAGCCTTGTTTGGCTTCATGAAAGCAAAACTTTGACTGCCGATATCGTTTTGCATGTATCAGCCGAGGATATGTCAACGCGCCACATTGCCGAAACCTATGCGGCAAAATATAACTTTATCAAATGCTGTTACGGAGATAATCTATGGAAGAGCTCGCAGAATTAAACGGAATAATAAGCTCTGTCATATACAGAAATGACGAGAACGGATACGCTGTAATACGCATGGAGCAGGATAACGGCGAGATGACAACCGTTGTCGGCTGTTTCCCGTATGCCGCACCGGGTGAAATGCTGACGGTTGAGGGCAGTTGGATCAGCCATGCTCAGCACGGCAAACAGTTCAAGGCTGAGCATTCCATCAGACTTCTGCCCACCTCCGCTGAAAGCATATACGAATATCTTGCAGGTGGTACCGTAAAAGGCATAGGTACTGCAACAGCGGCGCTTATTGTTGACCGGTTCGGTGAAGATTCTCTTAATATTCTTGAGCTTCACCCAGAGAAGCTTGCCGAGATTAAAGGCATAAGCTTTAACAAGGCAAAGGAAATGAGCAAAAGCTTCAAACGTCAGGCAGGACTGCGCAGACTTATGGAATTTCTCTGCGCATACAAGATTCAGCCCGTTTTTGCTCTCAGACTATACAGATTCTACGGTGATTCAGCGCTTGAAGTGGTGCAGGAAAATCCGTACATACTTGCTGTAAGCCATATCGGCGCAAGCTTTGCCGATGCAGACAATCTTGCCCTTGAGCTTGGCATTGACGGCAACAGCCCCAATCGCATCGGTGCTGCCGTAACCTTTGAGCTTCTGCATAATTCGGGCAACGGACATTGCTTTATTCCCATAGACAAGCTTGCAATGGCAACCTCACAGCTAATCGGCGTTGATACCGAATCCGTGTATGAACGAATCACTGAGCTTGCCGAAAACGGCGGCCTTGTATGTGAGGAGATTGCAGGACTTACGGCCTGCTACCTCAATGAGCTGTATGAAGCGGAAACCTATACCGCCGAGCGTATCAGAAGCATGAGCTCGCACTGCTACAGCAAAAAATACGATATTGAAAAGCTTGTTGCCGGACTTGAGCGCGAAAACGGCATAAGCTATGCTCCGCTGCAAAAGAAAACTCTCGAGCTCGCTCTTAACAATCAGATTATTGTACTCACCGGCGGTCCGGGCACGGGAAAAACTACAATTGTAAAAGCAATACTTAAGATGTTTGACGAGCTTGAGATTGACACCTGCCTTGCGGCACCTACCGGCAGAGCGGCAAAGCGAATGACCGAGCTTACGGGTCAGGAGGCCTCAACAATTCACCGCATGCTTGGTGCAAAAATGTCCGATGACGGTGAGCACCTTGTTTTCGGTAAGGATGAAGAAGATACGCTTGCCTGCGATGCTTTAATACTTGACGAGTGCTCAATGGTGGACATTACTTTGATGTACGCACTCCTCAAGGCAATGAAGCCTGAATGCCGTCTTGTGCTTGTAGGTGATGCCGACCAGTTGCCCTCCGTTGGCCCCGGAAATGTGTTTTCCGATATTATCAGAAGTGAAATTGTGCCTACTGTGCGTCTTACGGAAATATTCCGACAGAACGTTGAAAGTAAAATTGTACGCAACGCCCACATGATAAACAGAGGAGAACACCCCTGCTTTGAGGAAAACTCCGGCGACTTTTTCAGACTGAAGCGCCTGCAGGGAGGAACAACAGTTGAAACCATTCTTGAGCTTTGCTCAAAGCGGCTTCCGGATAAAATGGGCATTCCCGCAAGTCAGATTCAGGTGCTTTCGCCTACACGAAAGGGCGAAACGGGTACCGTTAACCTAAACAGAAGACTTCAGGAAGTTCTTAATCCTCCCAATGAGAGCAAAAAGGAAAAGCTTTTTGGTGATGTTGTTTTCCGTGTCGGCGACAGGGTAATGCAGATAAAGAACAACTATGATATCCTGTGGAAAACAGAATCGGGAGCTTCAGGTACGGGTATTTTTAACGGGGATATCGGCATTATCAAGGAAGTTGACCCCGTTTCTGAGGTTCTGGAAATTGACTTTGACGACAGATACGTTACCTACAGCTTTGAAATGCTTAATGAGCTTGAGCATGCGTGGGCAATGACCGTGCATAAATCCCAGGGAAGCGAATACAGGGCTGTTATCCTTTCGCTCAATGCAGGAATCCAGATGCTTCTTACACGAGGAGTGCTCTATACTGCGGTTACGAGAGCAAAGGAACTGTTGATTATGGTCGGTGACGACGGAATTGCGCATCAGATGATTGACAACAACCGTCAGTCCCGCCGCTACAGTGCACTCAGAATCAGACTTGTAAGGTAATACCATGAAGATATTTGACCGAGTTCTTGACTGGTTTTTCCCGTCAAAATGTGTGTTTTGCCGTAAAGTGCTTGATAATACGGATATCTGCACTGAGTGCGCCGCAAAACTGCCTTATACAAAGGGTGACAGTATAAGCCAGAAATTTGCGCATGTAAAAACCTGCATTTCGCCGCTATATTATGAAGACGCGGTGCGAGATGCCATTTTGCGCTATAAATTCTGGGGTATGTCTGTATACGCTCGCAGATTTGGACTCATTATAGCTGATTGTGTAGAAAATAATCTTGATTGCGGCGATATAGATGTGATATCATGGGTACCGTTGAGCAGAAAACGTCTGCGAAAGCGCGGCTATAATCAGGCACAGCTGCTTGCGGAAACGGTATCTGAAAAGCTGGGTATTACATGTGCATCTACGCTTAAGAAGATTGTTGACAATCCTGCTCAATCCGGTACGAAAAGCAGCGGTGAACGCGCCAGGAACGTAAAAGGCGTCTATGCGCCTGACAGCACTACGGATATTGCCGGGAAGTCAGTATTACTGATTGATGATGTTGTAACAACCGGAGCAACGCTTTCCGAATGCTCAAAGACACTTAAGGAAGCAGGAGCCCTGTATGTTTACTGTGCAGCTGCAGCACGGCACAAGGATTGAGAATCCTGCCTGAAGGTTAGAATTACATAGTAAAGTTTCATGTGCCGTATTATGCGGCGGATTGGAGAACAATATGGTTATATACGAAAGAGACATAGCTGTTGATATGGGTACATCTTCGACTCTTGTATATGTGCAGGGAAGAGGCGTTGCACTCAGAGAGCCTACAATTGTTGCCGTTGATAAGTTTAACGGTAATCTGCTGAAAATAGGTGAGGACGCTAAGAAAACTCTTGGACGTACCCCCGCAAATATTGTTGCGATTGATCCTATTTCCTCCGGCGTTATTTCCGACTATGACATGGCGGCAATGATGCTTCGCGAGCTGCTCTCAAGAGTAACGAGCTTCAGTCTTTTCAAGCCGCGCATTCTGCTCTGCGTTCCCAGCAGCATCTCGGGCGTTGAAGAAAGAGCAACCATAGACGCGGCAATAGAAGCTGGCGCACGAAAGGTCTATCTGCTTGAAACCGCAGTAGCAACCGCAATCGGTGCTGGCGTTGATATTTCCAAGCCCGACGGCCACATGGTTATTGACATCGGCGGCGGTACTACCGAAATTGCCGTTGTTTCCATGGGCGGCGTTGTGGAGTGCGAATCAATTAAAACAGCTGGCAACACGCTTGACGAGGCAATTATTCGCTATATTAAGAATAAGCATAAGCTCCTTATCGGAGCCAAGACTGCCGAGGAACTGAAAATCAACATCGGCGGTGTTAAGCCCAGACCCGATGCTGACAGCGAGGAAGTCAAGGGCAGGTGCCTTCTCAACGGCCTGCCGAGGACTGTAAAGGTCACTGCGGCGGAGCTTTTGCCCGTGTTGCGCGAGCCGGTACAGCGTATTCTCGAAAGTGTGCATTCAGTTATTGAAAATACCCCTCCCGAGCTTACGGGTGACCTCGGAATTAACGGCATTATTATGTCCGGCGGCGGTGCACAGCTTTACGGTCTTGCTGAAATGATTCAGGAAAGCACGCACATTCCCATTATGGTTGTAGATGATCCCGCATCATGCGCAGCCTACGGTGCAGGCAAAATGCTCTCAAAGCTTGATAACATGCAGGACGGTATGATGAACTTCGTCCGCCGCAGACAGATGAAATAAAATAATAAGCTCCTCAGTATTTCTGAGGAGCTTTATTATATGTAAAATTATATGTAAAATCAGATTTTGCTGTTAATCCATTCAAGAATATCGGCGTATACCTCATCTTTGTTGAGCTCATTGAGCATTTCGTGACGACCGCCTTCATAAAGCTTCATGCTGACGTCCTTCATGCCGGCCTTCTTGAAGTTTTCAAAGGCAATTTTTACGCCCTTGCCGCATTCGCCGACAGGATCCATGGAGCCGGACATGAAGTAAACGGGAACGTCCTTATCCATTGCGGGAAGATTCTTGGTGTTGGTAATGAAGCTTACACCGACCATCATATCACGGAAAAGACTGCAGCTGGGAATAAAGCCGCAGAGAGGATCGGCGAGATACTTTGCAACAACCTCTTCGTCGCGGCTAAGCCAGTCATGAGTGGTCTTTGCGTTTTCGTAAATCTTGTTGTAGCTGCCGAAGGCAAGGTTGTTGAGAAAGTCACTGTAATGATGGGGACCCTTAAGACCAACAACCGCGTTGCCCATCGTAAGACCGCCGGTTACGAGCGCCTTGCCCTGATTACCGGTGCCGCTGATAATAGCAGCTTTGAATGCTCCGGGGTATTTTATGAGGTGGGTGCGTGCAAGGAAACTGCCCATGCTGTGACCGAAGAGAATCTGGGGCAGTCCGGGGTAGTTGACACTCATGGCGCTGCGCAGAATTTCCTCATCGCATACAGCGTAGTCCCAGCCGTTTTCATCGGCAAAGAAGCCCTTCTGATTTTCCTCGGTAATACTTTTGCCGTGACCGAGGTGGTCATCACCGACAGCAATGATGCCGTTTGATGCGAGGAACATCATGAAATCGTCATAGCGCTCAATATACTCTGCAATACCGTGGGCAATCTGTACTATTGCGCGAGGCTCGCCGTCGGGAATGCAGATACGTGCGTGGAGCTTGTTTTTGCCGGTGCTGGAGTCAAAATAAAAATCTCTGAAAGTAG
This sequence comes from Oscillospiraceae bacterium, assembly GCA_045599385.1. Lineage (GTDB taxonomy): Bacteria > Bacillota > Clostridia > Oscillospirales > Oscillospiraceae > F23-B02. The sequence goes on from JAZRVW010000060.1 coordinate 12,842, forward strand.
GCATGGAAATTATCCTCCTCATGTGATATTATATAATTAGATAATAATATTTTAGTCTTTAATGTCATTTTAGTCAATAAAAAACTGGAGGATAAGCAATGAACGGCTATATTATTGCGCTTGACCAGGGAACTACAAGTTCACGAGCTATTATTTTTGACTCCAAGGGTACCCCCGTAACTGTCGGCCAGTATCCCTTCCCGCAGATTTATCCCAAGCCCGGTTGGGTTGAACATGATCCTATGGTAATTCTCGATACCCAGCTTCGTGCGGTTGCCGCCGCTTTTGAAAAGAGCGGCCTTTCACCCACGGATATAGCAGGCATCGGCATAACAAATCAGCGTGAAACCACAATCGTGTGGGATAAGAATACAGGCAAGCCGGTTTATAATGCAATCGTATGGCAGTGCAGAAGAACCGCTTCCATCTGTGACGAGCTTGCTGCTGAGGGACTTGGCGACTATGTAACCGAGAAGACCGGCCTTCTTATTGACGCCTACTTCTCCGGAACAAAAATCAAGTGGATTCTCGACAACGTTCCCGGTGTTCGCGAACGCGCAGAACGCGGTGAACTGCTTTTCGGAACCATTGACTGCTGGCTTATATGGAATCTCACAGGCGGCAAAGCACATGTTTCAGACTATTCAAACTGCTCCCGCACTATGATATTTGATATTGATAAGCTTCAGTGGGACGAAAAGCTTTGCGAGCGCCTCGGTATACCCATGTCAATGCTGCCTACACCAGTTCCTTCATCAATGATTTACGGCCATGTTGCCGAGGGCATCAGCGGCCTTGAAATGCTTGCTGGCGTGCCCGTATGCGGCAGCGCAGGCGATCAGGCGGCAGCACTGTTCGGCCAGGGCTGCATCATGCCCGGTCAGGCAAAGAACACCTACGGTACCGGCTGCTTTACTCTTATGAACACAGGCTCCCAGTCCGTGCGCAGTACAAGCGGTCTTGTAACAAGTGTTGCATGGTCAATTAACGGCGAAACAACCTATGCTCTTGAAGGCAGTGTATTCAATGCCGGCAGCTCAATTCAGTGGCTCAGAGATGAAGTCGGAATAATCAACAGCGCATCTGAGGTTGAATCGCTTGCAACAAGTGTTGAAGATAACGGCGGAGTGTATCTTGTTTCGGCATTTACCGGCCTCGGCGCACCCAGATGGGATATGTATGCCCGCGGCGCAATTGTTGGCCTTACAAGAGGCAGCACTAAGGCCCACATTGCAAGAGCAGCACTTGAGGGCATTGCATATCAGGTGAAGGACCTGCTCGATGCCATGGATAAAGACGCAGACAGCGAGCTTTCCGTTCTCCGCGTTGACGGCGGCGCCTCTGTCAACAATTTTATGATGCAGTTCCAGTCTGACGTACTTCAGAAACCCATTGACAGACCTAAAATGGTTGAAACAACTGCGTTTGGTGCGGCTTTCCTTGCCGGTCTTGCAACAGGCGTATGGAAGGACGTTTCCGAGATTATTACTCTCCGTAAGTCTGACAGAGTATTTATGCCTGAAATGACAAAAGAGGAGGCCGAAAAGCTCCACGGAACATGGCTGCGTGCAGTTGACCGTGCAAGCAAGTGGGAAGAGTAAACGGGGGAGCCACAATGAAAATTTTCAGACCTGCTGACATACTTTTACCTGATGTAAAAAAGCTTGAAGCATGGAGTGTTGTAGCCTGCGACCAGTTCACCTCTGATCTTGATTATTGGGAAAAGGTATATGAGCTTGTGGGTGATGAACCCTCCGCACTTCGCATGATTATTCCCGAAGCTGAGCTTTCGTTCAAAGACGCCGAGATTGAAAGCGAAAAGATTTACGGCATCATGGAGCAGTATCTTTCCGACGGCGTTTTTACAGAGCTTAAGGATTCTTACATAATCGTTGAACGCAAGCTGATTGACGGCAGTGTGCGAAGCGGCATAATGGGAATGGTTGACCTTGAATGCTATGACTGGTCGGATAACGCAGCCGTTCCGGTACGTGCAACAGAGCATACCGTCGAAGACAGGCTTCCGCCTCGGGTAAAGGTTCGTGAAAAGGCACTGCTTGAGATGCCGCATATTATGCTGTTTATTGATGATCCCGAGAACAGCGTTATCGGTAAGGCAGAAAAAGCCGAAATGCTCTATGATTTTGAGCTTATGCAGGGTGGAGGACATATCTGCGGTTGGCTTGCAAAGGACGCAGATGCCGTTTCTGAAAGCTTTGAACGGCTTGCCGATGCTTCAGTAATTGAGAGCAAGTACGGTAAAGTTGTAAATCCTATTATCTTTGCCATGGGTGACGGCAACCACAGCATTGCTGCGGCAAAGAAATACTGGAACGCTGTCAAGTCCCGGATTCCCGAGTCTGAATGGGAGAATCACCCTGCAAGATTTGCTCTTGCCGAGGTCGTAAATATTCATGACGAGTCAATTGTATTTGAGCCTATTCACAAGGTGATATTCGAAACCGAAGCTGATGAGTTTTTCGAGGCAGCGGAAAGCTATCTCGGATTTGACGAAAATGGCGACAGAGGAATTATTCTTGTGACTGCAAATGGAAGTAAGACCGCAAAGCTTTCGGGACTTACCATTGGTGAACTCATTGGTAAATGTGAGGAATTCTGCGTAAGCTATACGAAAGAACACGGCGGATACATTGACTATATCCACGGCGATGAAGAGTGTGTAGGCTTTGCTTCTAAACCGAATTGTGCGGGTATTCTTCTTCCCAAGATGGTGAAATCCGAACTGTTTGCTTCCGTAATGAACAGCGGTTCATTCCCCAAGAAGAGCTTTTCCATCGGTCACGGTCCCGACAAGCGCTACTATCTTGAGTGCCGTAAAATAAAGTAAGTTTTTCTTGTATAATAAGGCATAATATGATAAAATTATTGCCGTTAATTTTGTAATAAACTTTTAAGGAGCTGTAATAAAATGTCCGGACATTCTAAATGGCACAATATACAGAAAACAAAGGGTGCTGCTGACGCAAAGCGTGCGCAGGCATTCACCAAAATCGCTCGTGAAATGATTGTTGCAGTAAAGGAAGGCGGCAGCGGCGACCCCAATAACAACTCCCGTCTGGCAGCTGTTATCACCAAGGCAAAGGCCGCAAATATGCCTAATGACAACATCAAGCGCACAATCGACAAAGCACTTGGTGCAGGCAATACCGACAACTACGAGAAGATTGTTTACGAAGGCTATGGCCCTCAGGGCGTTGCTATTATCGTCGAAACCATGACCGATAACCGCAACCGTACCGCAGGTGAAATGCGCCATTACTTTGATAAGTACGGCGGAAACATGGGCGCCGCAAACTGCGTTTCCTGGTCCTTCGATAAGAAGGGCGTTATCGTCATCGACAACGAGGACGAAGAGCTTGACGAAGATACCGTCATGATGGAAGTTCTTGACGCAGGTGCAGACGACTTTGAGCCCGACGGTGAAACCTTTGTAGTTTACACCAAGCCTGATGACGTTGTTCCCGTTGCAGATGCGATTACTGCCGCAGGCTACAAGCTTCTTTCCGCTCAGGTTGAAATGCTTCCGCAGAACGGCTACATCAAGCTTACCAATGAGGACGACATCAAGAATCTCCAGAAGATGCTCGATATGTTCGAGGACAACGATGATGTCCAGAACGTATGGCACAACTGGGAAGAGTAATTCTGAATATTCAACAAAAAAGCAGCTCCTGTCGGAGCTGCTTTTTATATGTTATTGTGCTTATGCGCTAAAAACAACGCCGCCGAACTGATCGAAGTCAGCGATGCCGACATAAGTTTTGCCGATGCCGAGTGCAAGGGGAGTACCGTCGGCGAGGAAATAGTGGAAGTTGTCACTGCGGTCAGCACGCTCCCACTTGATTTCAACGTACTTGCCGCCGCAGCAGAAATAACCTGTGCCGGAGCCTGTTACTTCCATTGCCTGACGACCGTAGCTGTCGATGGACTTTGTGGGTACATCGAGAATTATGACATTTGCAAAATCAATTGAAACGTCATCTGCGGTGCTGCCGGTTTCAACATCGTCAATGTATTCCTTATCGCTCATGAAGAGATTGTAGCAGTTTTTGGCGGAATCATACTTGAGAACGGATGAGTACCAGCCGCTGAAGCTGGTCATGATTGAGGTAGCAGACTTGGCGCACTGTGTTGCTGCCTCGGGGCTGAAGAGAAGACCGTATGTAGTGTCAAAACCGCTTGCGTGGGTCATGGTGTAGTTGCTGCGGGCAAATGCGGCAAGCTTTGCGCCGTCGGCAAAGAGCGTATGCTCAATATTAACGCCGAGGCTCTTGCGGTTGCTGTCGCGGTAGTAGCTTGATGCTTCACCGTCTCTGTAACCGCGGACACCGTCGATGTTGTTGATGCCGAGGGATTTAATATCGGAGTAGCCCTGCTCACTGCCACCTGCGTGAACGTAGATTGCATCGTAGGACTGAGCAATACTCAGATAATAAGGACGGCAGCTGCGTATGGAGCCGAGGGTGATGCCGTCTATGTCATTGAACACGGCCATAAGACGAGTGATGCCGCCTTCAACAACGACTTCATATACGATTGAAGCCTGAGAAAGACCTGCGCAGGGACGTGCATCGGGGTGGTTATTAATCATAACGCAGTAGGGACGCATATCGCTGATGTCTTTGTCAATCTGTTCGCCGGTGAGCGGATTGATAGTACCCGCTACAACTTCCTGAACCTTCAGACCTTCAACCTCAACAGTGGGAGGTTCGGAAGAATCTTCCTCCGGAGCGCCGCAACCGGTAAAAAGGAAGCAGCACATCATGAGTGCGAGAAGAAGAGATATATATCTTTTCATGTTATATTACCTCACAATCGGTAGAAATTTAACGATATAATAATACTACATATATGTTCTATTGTCAAATAATTGAGATTGTGATAATATGTTTTCGGAGATGATAATTATGTACGAACAAATTAAAAAGGAAGCTCTTTCAGCAATGACGGAACTTATTGAACACTCTAATTTAAAAGTGGGTGATATTGTTGTTGTGGGCTGTTCCTCCAGTGAAATTCTGGGCAGCAAAATCGGCAAAGGCTCATCGCCGGAAACCGGTATAGCTGTTATTGAGGCAATTCTCCCTTTGCTTAATGAAAAGGGCATCTACCTCGCGGCACAGTGCTGTGAGCATCTGAACAGGGCACTCGTCATTGAACGTGAAGCTGCGGAGAAATATATGTATGATGAGGTTTGCGTAAGACCCATGCCCAAGGCAGGCGGCTCATTTGCTACCGCGGCTTATGACAGAATGTCAGACCCGGTTGTTGTTGAGCATGTCCGCGCAAAAGCCGGACTTGATATTGGCAACACCCTTATCGGAATGCACCTTCGCGATGTTGCGGTACCTCTCAGACTTGAAGTAAAGCAAATCGGCGAAGCTCATGTGAATGCGGCATTTACCCGCCCGAAGCTTATCGGCGGCGTAAGAGCGCACTATCCCGAATAAAAAAACACGGCTGGGCCGTCTTTTTTTTATTCCTTTATGCTCAGCCCGCAGGAGATGAGCTCCTGAATAAGCTTTGTTTTGCTTGCATCGGAAATTTCGGTAAGAGGAAGCCTCAGTCTGCCGCTGTCCATTCCAAGCAGTTTCATTGCGGCTTTAACGGGCATCGGATTTGTTTCGATAAACAGTGCGGCGAAAAGGGAAGAGTACCTGCAGTATAGCTGCTCTGCTTCGGCAAAGCTCCCTTCAAGGCAAAGGGCACATAGCTTTGAAACTGCGGCTGGAACGATATTTGAAGCAACGGATATTACACCGAGCGCACCCATTGCCATCATTGGAACGGTGTTGTCGTCGTTACCGCTCCATATGTTGAGACTGTCGCCGCAGAGTGCTCTTGTTTTTGCAATAAGGCTGAAATCGCCCGATGCTTCCTTTATGCCGTTTATGTTAGGGTGCTTTGACAGCTCTGCGTATGTATCGGCGCTTATTCCGATGCCCGTTCTGCTTGGAACGTTATAAAGAATCATTGGAATATCAACTCTGTCTGCAACGTATGTAAAATGCTCGGCAAGCCCTTTCTGGCTTGTTTTGTTGTAATAGGGTGTAACCATAAGGATTCCGTCAGCGCCATAATGCTTTGAACATTTTGCGAGCTTCAGGGCTTTTTCGGTGTTGTTGCTTCCTACTCCCGCGATGATTTTCATACGTCCGTTATTGCTGGCACAGGCAAAATCAATCATTTCCTCGTGCTCATACTGGGTCATGGTTGCGTTTTCACCCGTTGTTCCGCATACAACAAGGGCGGAAACTCCGTTGTCATATTGGAAATCAATCAGCTCAGCCATTTTTTCGTAATCAATACCGCTTTCTGTAAACGGTGTTACTATTGCCGTACAGCAGCCTTTGAAAATCGGAGTTTTAGTCATGGCAAACCTCCTTATAGATACATGAAAGCTTATTCCGCGGCAGGTAAAAATATTCGTTGAAATTGCATCTGTCATGGATTATAATATATTGTCAATATATTAAATAAGGTGGGGGAATATGCGGAAAAAGCTTGAAAAGTTCATAGTGCTGTGCCTCGCTTTTGCGCTTATTGCGCCTTGCTTTGCCGGTGTTTCTCTTGCTGAAACAGAAATACCCGAAATGCCGTATTTTGACCTGCCCTGCAGCTTTGATACTGTAAAGGTCGGTCTTTGCCATGGCAGCTCTGCCGCTTATGAGGCTGCTCTTCAGTGCAAATCCGGCGACGGATTTAACCTCGGTTATTTTGATTTTTCAAGAAATTTTCATAAGCTCGGACATATTTCCAACGGAACAGTTACTCTAAGAGGAGATATCGCCTTTACGGTAGGCGAGGGGAAGAAGGCCGAAACTGCAGGTGCATGGCACATTCTGCTTAATAATACTTACAGCAGCTTTGACGAGGCTGCTTCTGCGGCTTCCTCCGTCAACGGTTTTCCGGGCTATGTTAATTATAAATATGTTGTATTAATCGGATCATACGAAAGCTCTTCCGAAGCCAAGTCTGCCATCAGCAGTATTGGCTGCGGCGGAAGTGCTTATTCCGGAAGCGAAGGCTCGGTTGCTGTTGCAAAATCAGACTCTACGCAGCTTGTTTTTCTTTATGACTGCCCAGGAAGAAAACTTGCACTTATGCCTGCAGATAACGGAGAAACCTTGTTTAACGCAAACTCATATAAAGGTGCATTTTCGTTTTCGAGAAAAGGCAATTTGCTTTGTGTTACTAACTTCGTCGGCCTTGAGGATTATGTGAAAGGCGTTCTTCCATACGAGGTAAGTGCCGATTGGCCGGAAGCGGCATTGAAGGCGCAGGCTGTTTGCGCGAGAACCTATGCGGTAAACTGTATTAACGATTATGCGGACAGAGATTTTGACGTTCGTGATGACACCTACAGCCAGGTATATAAGGGCTGCGGATACAGCAGCGGCGTTATAAATGCGGCGGCTGACGAAACTGCAGGAATGTACGTTCGCTATGAGGGCGCCGTCTGCAAGGTGTACTATATGTCGTCTGACGGCGGCGGAACGGAAGACGGTGTAAATGTCTTCGGTCAGCGCAGGGAGTATCTTTCAGCGGTTGCGGATACCTTTGAGATGACTTCCGACTTTTACGGTAAAACGTGGAGAGAAGAATATACTCCGGCAGAGCTTTCTTATCTGCTGTGCGACCACGGCTTTGATATCGGTGAAGTTTCAGATATTGATACCACATATTCTGACATGGGTAATGTAATCAGGCTTGATTTTTCAGATGCTGAGGGCAAAACAGCGTTTATAGAAAGACGCGAATGCTACAGCGTTCTCGGACTTAACAGCATCAGATACGATGTTACCACCGAGGAAACAGACAACGGAGATGTCGTTTTTGTATTTGAAGGCTGCGGTTGGGGACATAATTGCGGTATGAGTCAGTGGGGCGCCTGCTCAATGGCAAGTAACAGCAATGTTGATTGCAATGATATAATCAGATACTATTTCAGCGGAGCATATATAGCATGAATAAATCGGATTTTTTCTTTGATTTACCTGAGGAGCTGATTGCTCAGACTCCTCTGCAGAAGCGCGATACATCACGTTTGCTTCATCTTGATAAGAATACGGGTGAAATTGAGCACAAGCACTTTTATGACCTGAAGTCATATCTTCGCAAGGGAGACTGCCTTGTCCTCAACGATTCAAGAGTGCTGCCTGCAAGACTTATTGGCTGCAGACCCACCGGAGGCAGTATTGAGCTGGTGCTTCTGCGTGATCTCGGAGACGGCAAATGGGAATGCCTTAGCCGCCCGGGAAGAAAAACAAGACCGGGGCAGGAGATCATCTTTGGCAACGGTGAGCTTACCGCAACGGTTGAAAGCGTTATAGAAGGCGGAAACCGAATAGTTCAGTTCCACTACGATGGCGTATTTCTTGAGGTGCTTGAGCGTTTAGGAAAAATGCCGCTTCCACCTTATATTAAGGAGGAATTGCAGGATTCCGAAAGATACCAGACGGTATACTCAAGGGAGCTTGGCAGTGCCGCGGCACCTACTGCAGGTCTGCACTTTACAAAAGAGCTTCTTGATGAAATCAGGGAAATGGGCGTCAAGGTTTGCTTCGTGACGCTTCATGTGGGCCTCGGAACCTTCAGACCAGTTAAGGCTGAGAACATTGAAGACCATGAGATGCACTCCGAGTTTTGCATGGTGCCCGAAGAAACGGCAAGAATTATTACTGAAACCAAGCTCAATGGCGGAAGAGTAGTCGGCGTCGGTACAACCTCGTGCCGCACCCTTGAAAGCTTTGCAAATGACGACGGTACTATGGATGTCAGCTCGGGCTGGACAAACATTTTTATCTATCCGGGCTATAAATTTAAATGTCTTGATGCACTTGTGACAAATTTCCATCTTCCCGAAAGCACTTTGATTATGCTTGTTTCTGCGCTTGCGGGCAGGGAAAATGTGCTGAACGCCTATAGAATTGCTGTTGAAGAAAAATACAGATTTTTCTCCTTCGGTGATGCAATGTTCATAGAATAGGGGTGAAAAGCTTGTATAATTTAATTAAGACAGAGGGCCATGCCCGCAGAGGCGAGCTTGAAACACCTCACGGAACCGTGCAGACTCCCGTGTTTATGAATGTTGGAACTGCGGGCGCTATAAAGGGAGCACTGTCGGCTGAGGATTTAAAGAATATCGGCTGCCAGGTTGAGCTTTCAAACACATATCACCTCCACGTGCGTCCCGGTGATGAGCTGGTTAAAGAAATGGGCGGCCTCCATAAGTTCATGACCTGGGATGGCCCGATTCTCACCGACAGCGGCGGATTTCAGATTTTTTCGCTGGCAACGCTGCGAAAAATCAGTGAAGAGGGCGTAAAATTCAACTCTCACGTTGATGGACGTCATATATTTATGGGTCCTGAGGAGAGTATGCGTATTCAGTCAAACCTGGGTTCAGACATTGCCATGGCATTTGACGAATGTATTAAAATTCCGTCACCACGTGATTATGTTGAAAAATCCTGCGAAAGAACATACCGCTGGCTTGTGCGCTGCAAAGCTGCTTTGGCGGAATACAACAGCATGGAAGATGCCGTCAATCCCGGACAGATGCTTTTCGGTATAAATCAGGGAGCAACCTTTGCCGATATCCGTGTTGAGCATATGAAGAAAATCGCTGAGCTTGATTTACCGGGATATGCAATCGGCGGACTTGCGGTTGGTGAAACACATCAGGAGATGTATGACACCATCGAGGCGGTTGAGGAATATATGCCGAAGGATAAACCGCGCTATCTGATGGGCGTTGGTACTCCCGGAAATATAATTGAAAGCGTTTACCGCGGTGTTGACTTTTTTGACTGCGTTATGCCCGCAAGAAACGGAAGACACGGTCATTTGTTTACGTGGAGCGGAATTATCAACATCAAAAACGAGAAATACGCAAGAGACTCTCAGCCGATTGATCCGCTTTGCGATTGCCCAGTATGCCGCAGATATTCAAGAGCTTATATTCGTCATCTGTTCAAGGCAGAAGAGATGCTTGCCATGAGATTTGCGGTTATGCACAATCTCTATTTCTACAACAAGCTTATGGAAAGAATAAGAGAAAGTCTTGATGAGGGAAATTACACCGAATTCAGAGGCAAATATTCAAAAATGCTTGACACGAGAATATAATACTTGAAATTATATGCACGAGTATGTATAATACTTTACACCGATAAATTAAATATTTAAGGAGAACGTTATGGGTTCAAATAGTTCCATGCTTATTATCCTGATTGTCATGCTGGTAGTCATGTGGCTGCTGATGATCAGACCCGAAAAGAAAAAACAGAAGAAAATTGAAGAGATGCGCAAAGCTTTGAGCGTTGGCGACGAGATAGTTACCATCGGCGGAATTATGGGCAGAATTGTCCATGTTACCGATGAAGACCTCACCATCGAAAGCGGCGAAGACAGAGTTCGTATTCAGCTTAAGAAGTGGGCTGTCAGCACCAATGTCAAGGCAGAGGCTGCCGAAGCAAAGGAAAAAAAGTAATTCCGTAATTATTATCCCCCTTAACTAATAAGATGTACAAACCATCTTGATGTTAAGGGGGATTTTTTATGCCGTCAAAGGTGAAGAAAAAAGAGAAAAAAAGGGGAGGCGCAGTATCGGGAGCGGTTGCGGGAATCATATCAACGCTTGTTTTACTTGCTGCTTATGCAATTCTGATTGACAGAAATACAGAGATGTCAGAGTATGCCAATACGGTTATAATTGCGGTTAACATTTTTAGCGCAGTTATATGCGGCAGCGTTGCCACAATAGGCAGGGAACAGAGCAGAATTGCAGCAGCCGTGATTTCAGGTGCAATTTATTTTCTGGTTATAATTCTGGCAGCTTTGACAATATCTGCGGATAACATAAGAGCGTTTGGAATATGTCAGATTTTACTCATTTCATTAGTAGGAAGTGCTATGGGTTCGGCTATCCATTTGTGCAAAAGTAACAAAAAGTTACGAACAAAAGGCAATAAACGATGATTCAAATACGATTTGTTATACTCGTATGAGGTTAACATAAAAATATTTGATTACCAATATATTGTGCCAAACGTCAACATATCAGCCAAATATTGCGGTATTTAGTAATGTATTACATCAATTTTGATTAGCGAGAGTGAGTTGTTTACATAATGCTGTTTACATAATATACTGACATAATCAACAAATTTCATCATTTTTTTTGAAAAGCCTTGATTACAAAGAGAATTTGTATTATATTTACCTTAGCGTTTAATTATGTAAATTTATCTGTTATTCTCTTGGTTGGCTTTTTCAATCGGGAGAGTCTATGAGGTTATTTAAAATTAAACAGTCCAAAGCTCGCGAAATCCGCAGTCCCGGCGCTTACTATGGATTTGCGCTTATGATTCTTCTGGGCGTTTTAACCGCATTTTATCTGCTCAGTAATTATCAATACACCGTATTTGATTTGTTTTACGGTAATTGTACGGCTGTTATCGGCTGTACTGCGGTGCTCCTTCTGATTGCTTTGTCGGGCTTAAATCTATGCGGCTCGGTTTTTATATGCTGTCTTGACTATTTTTTCGGAATTTTGATTTCGTCATGTGTGTTTGTCAAGCTGCTTGAGATTGAGCTATTCTCTGGAATTTGGTTATTTTGGGCAATGTTTGTTTTTGCCCAGATTTTGTGCGCTTTGCTTGTTTCCTCGATTTCCGCAAGAATGTCATCGGAACTGCTTGGAAAGCTGAAATCGGACAGCCGATTTAAAGCAAAGCTAATTAAAAATGCGTGCTTTTGCATCGCGGCCATTCTGTTTATAGCATCTGTTTTTGCAATTATAATTAATCTGAAAACGGATTTGTTTATATGATTTTTTAGAAAGGGGGTCAAATGAATGCTTAATTCCGAGTGCATTAATGTGTACTATAAGTATCTTACTGAAGTGAAGAAGGCATCACAAAACACCCTTAGTTCTTACTTGAGAGATATACGCCAGCTGTCTGATTATCTGACTGCTCATTCTGATGTTGAGCTTGATTCCGTTGAAGATGATGATCTGGCTGAATATATTGCATGGCTTAAGAGCAACGGCAAGTCAGTCGCCACCGTATCAAGAGCTATTGCATCGCTGAAATCTTTCTACAATGTTCTGCTTAATGAAGGACTTGTCGAGAGCAATCCTGCGTCCAAGCTTATTCCGGATAAGACAACTCAGAAGCTGCCTCAGATTCTTACTAGCAAGGAAGTTGAGCTTCTTCTTGAGCAGCCCAGCTGCACAGATGCAAAGGGCTACCGTGACAGAGCAATGCTTGAGCTCCTCTACGCAACGGGTATAAGAGTCAGCGAGCTTATATCCCTTGATATTTCCGATGTAAACACCTCCGGCGGTGTCATCAGATGCAAAAGCAAGGAGAAGGAACGTTTCATTCCTCTGCATCAGACCGCAGTAAAGGCTCTTGTTGAGTATATTGAATTCATTCGTCCTCAGATGATCGCCCTTCCAAATGAGCAAGCACTTTTTGTCAACGTAAACGGTGAGCGCATGTCACGCCAGGGCTTCTGGAAGATTATCAAGGCATATCAGCAGAAAGCGCATATTGATAAGCCCATTACTCCGCATACGCTGCGTCATTCCTTTGCCGCACACCTTCTTGAAAACGGAGCAGACATACACGCTATTCAGGAAATGCTGGGCCACGCCGATATTTCCTCCACACAGATTTATTCTCAGCTTGTGAAAAAGCAGCTGAAGGACGTTTACAACAAGGCTCACCCCAGAGCAAACGGATAATTGATTGTTTTAAGACCGCATCTTTGATGCGGTCTTTTTTCTTGTTGCCATAAATCACAATATGTGCTAAAATTTAATGTCAGGAAGTGATTATATTGCGTATTTTGGGAATTGATCCGGGTCTTGCGACTGTCGGCTTCAGCATTGTCGATACGGATAAAAACAAAATGCGGCTTGTGACCTGCGGCGTTATCAGTACGCCTGCACACACAAGCCTTTCCAGCAGACTTGACCGTATCTTTGAGGATATGAATGAGCTTATTTCCACATTCAATCCCGATGCTGTGTCAATTGAAGAGTTGTTTTTTAACACCAATATTACTACGGGCATTGCTGTTTCCCACGCAAGAGGTGTAATTCTTCTGGCAGCATACAGAGCTGGAGTTCGGGTATTTGAATACACTCCGCTTCAGGTGAAGCAGGCTGTTGTTGGCTACGGCAGAGCGGAGAAAAATCAAGTCATTGACATGGTCAAGCGTATTCTGAATCTGCCTGCGGCTCCGAAACCCGATGACGCGGCTGACGCGGTTGCCCTTGCTATTTGTCATGCAAGGAGTTCAACCTCACTTCTCAATAAAGGAGATAACGGAGTATGTTCTACTATCTGAACGGAACTGTTGCTGAAATAGATATAAACCTTGCCGTAATTGACTGCAACGGAGTTGGCTATGCGGTAAATACCACAGCAAACACGCTTTCGCGGATTAAGATGGGCGAAAAGGCCAAGCTGTATATATGCGAAAGCGTAAGGGAAGATGCCTTTGAGCTATACGGCTTTGCAACACAGCAGGAAAAGCGCTGCTTTGAAATGCTGCTTACCGTTTCGGGTATTGGCCCGAAAGCCGCGCAATCCATTCTCTCTGCAAGTACTCCGGAAGGACTTGCAATGGCAATTATGAACGGCGATGAAAAGGTAATTACCGCTGCGCAGGGCGTTGGAAAAAAGATTGCACAGCGTGTTATTCTTGAGTTAAAGGATAAAATCGGCAAGGAAGCAGGCAATGCCGCCGCCGAAATGCCCGCGGCGCTTACGCCTGCTGACAGCGGAACGCGCAGCGATGCTATTGCGGCCTTAATGGTTCTCGGCTACTCGGCGGCTGAGATAAACTCTGTTTTGCGTAATGCCGATATAAGCGGAATGAGCACGGAAGAGATTGTTAAGCTTGTTCTGAAAAAAATGATGTAGGAGGCAGACAATGAGCATTAATTTCTCAGACGGTCTTGAAGACCAGCCAATAGTAACAAGCTCAAGCGTGCTTCCCGAGGACGCTTCCGAGGGCAGTCTGCGCCCCAGGACCATAACCGAATATATCGGTCAGGAAAAGGCAAAGGATAACCTCAGCGTATTTATTGACGCAGCAAGAATGCGCGGGGAGCCCCTTGACCATGTGCTTCTGCACGGTCCTCCGGGACTTGGCAAGACCACGCTTGCAGCGGTTATTGCTAATGAGATGGGCGTTAATATGCGCATAACCTCCGGTCCCGCAATCGAAAAGCCCGGTGATCTTGTGGCTATGCTCACAAATCTTAATGAGGGCGATATTCTCTTTGTTGATGAGATACACAGACTCAACAGAGCTTATGAGGAAATACTTTATCCTGCCATGGAGGATTATGCCATAGACATTATCCTCGGCAAAGGACCTTCCGCAAACTCCATTCATCTTGAGCTTCCGAAGTTCACCCTTATCGGAGCAACAACCCGCTCCGGACAGCTTACCGCGCCTTTGCGCGACCGTTTCGGTGTTGCTTTAAGGCTTGAGCTTTATTCTCCCGATGAGCTCAGACGTATTGTTGAGCGCTCTTCAGAAATTCTCGGTATTGAAATCGACAGGGAAGGGGCAATGGAAATTGCGTCCCGCTCCAGAGGAACACCGAGAATTGCAAACCGTATGCTTCGCCGAGTGCGTGACTTTGCGCAGGTGAGGGCAGGTGGCGTTATTACAAAAGAAGTTGCCGATATGGCGCTTTCACGCCTTGAGGTTGACAAGCTCGGTCTTGATTCCCTTGACCGCAGAATGCTGCGCAGTATTATCGAATTCTATAACGGAGGCCCAGTCGGTCTTGATACCCTTGCGGCAACCATCAATGAAGAGGCGGTTACCCTTGAAGATGTATATGAGCCCTATCTGCTTCAGCAGGGCTTCCTGACCCGCACGCCCAGGGGAAGATGCGTTACCAGAAAAGCTTATGAACATCTTGGAATAGAGTGTCTAGGACAGGAAGAAATGACACTTTAAACTGGCAAAAAACACTTGATATTTCGGCTTTTTTTAAACTTTTTCTATTGACATTTAATAACATTGATATATACTATAATAGAATTATTAGAAAAAGTAATGGTTATTTATGTTTAATTACAGAGAACTTGAAGATAATGAACTTCAGCGTCTGTCAATTTCGGGCGATAAGGAAGCTGAGGAACAGCTTGTGGTTCGTTATATGCGAGAGGTTCGAATTTGCTCAAGACCGTATTTTCTTGCGGGCGGAGATAACGAGGATCTGATTCAGGAAGGTATGTTTGGCCTTATATCTGCTATCAGACAGTACGATCCGAATCGAGAAGCATCATTTAAGAGCTTTGCAAAAACATGCATCAGAAACCGTATTATTTCCGTTGTAAAATCTGCGGCAAGCATAAAAAATCTTCCGCTGAATGATTTTGTCCCCATAGAATCGCTGCAGTCGGACGAATCACAGATCTCCCTATTGGCATCTGGACTTAATCGAAAGACACCTGAAGAGCAGGTTCTGGCCAGTGAGAGCGAAGAAAACAGCAAATCATTGTATTCTTCATTTGTAAAGCAACTGTCGAAGCTTGAAGCCACGGTTATTGAAAAGTATCTCAAGGGATTAAGTTACCGTGAGATTGCTCAGGAAATGGGTAAAAGCGAGAAAGCGGTTGACAACGCGATACAGAGAATAAGGCGCAAGCTGGCGCACTACCTCAATTCAGGCGATATCAGCATAAGCTGACGCATATATAAGCCGATAGGCTAGTTTTTCAAAAGAGAGGATTCAAAATGTACGAAGACAAGACCTTAGTTTGCAAAGAATGCGGTAACGAGTTTATTTTCTCCGCAGGCGAACAGGAATTCTATGCAGAGCGCGGCTTCCAGAACGAGCCCCAGCGCTGCAAGGCATGCCGCGACGCTCGCAAGAACGCAGCACGTGGTCCCCGTGAGTTCTTCACCGCAACTTGTGCAGCTTGCGGCGGCGAGGCAAAGGTTCCCTTTGAGCCCAAGTCCGATCGTCCCGTTTACTGCAGCGAGTGCTTTGCAAAGATGAAGGAGCAGGCCTGAAATTAGTTTTTCAGGAATAGAGTGGGACGCTTAACAGCGTCCCGTTCTTTTTGCGTAATTAATCAATATAATTGATAGGAGATACAGCTATGTTTGAAAGCACCTTTGAAATCACAAGAGAAACTATGATTTGTGAAGTCCTTGAGAATTGCCCCGAAGCTATGCCTAAGTTCCAGGAACTCGGTATGCACTGCCTCGGCTGTGCTCTTGCAGACGTTGAAACCATTGAGCAGGCCTGCGCAGCACACGGCGTTGACCCCGATGAATTTGTCCTCGAACTCAAGGCATTTCTTATTTTCGGCTGCTGATTATAGCGGCAAATGACTAAAAGCCGGCATGACCGGCTTTTAGCTTTATATGGAGATTTTATGAGCATAAGACTTGAAAAAATAGCATCACTGGTTAAAGACGGTAGAGGCATTGCTGATGTCGGAACAGACCACGGCTATATACCGATAATGCTGCGCAGAAGAGGCTACAGCGGCAGAATTGTTGCTACTGATATAAACGAAGGTCCGCTGAACAAAGCCCGTGCAGGTCTTGAGGAATCGGGATTTTCCGATTCTGTGGAGCTGATTTTGTGTGACGGACTTGACGGCTGTGAGCCTGACAGTGTTGACACAGTTATTGTTGCGGGGATGGGCGGGGACACTATTACGGGAATAATTGACCGTGCCGAATGGACATATAAGCCCGGTATTAAGCTTATTCTTCAGCCTGTAACCAAGGCGGAAATTCTTCGCTACTGGCTTGTGAATAATGCCTACCGTATAACCGATGAGTTTCTTATAAAAGAAAACGGTACGATTTATCAGATAATATGTGCTGAAATCGCAGAACCCGTAAAATACAGCGATGCGGAGCTTTATGTGGGCAGATTTGAAAAAATCCGAGTGAGCGAGCATTTTTCGGAGCATATTGATAATCATATAAAGCGCTTCAAATCCGCGGTTGATGGGCTAAACAAGGCTGAAAGAACAGGCCTTGATGCGTGGCTTGAAATCAACAGAACCGTTTTAAATGAACTTCTTGAAATGCGCAGGTGCTACGATGAAAACTGTTAATGATATTTTTGGAAATCTGAATGAGTTTGCTCCGGTATCAATGAAGCTGGACTTTGATAACGTTGGTCTTCTTGCAGGTAACGGCAGCGCTGAGGTTAAAAAGTGCCTTATTGCCCTTGACATAACCGGTGAAGTTATTGAAGAAGCGGTTGAGCTTGGTGCGTCTCTGATTGTATCTCACCATCCGCTGATTTTTGATGCGCAGAAGACGGTGCTTGAAAATGACCTTGTGGGCGGAAAGATAGCAGCGCTTATTAAAAACGGTATTTCCGCTGTATGTATGCACACAAACCTTGATATTGCAGCAGGCGGCGTCAACGATGCTTTGATGGCGGCACTGGGCTGCAATGTCAGCGATGTACTTGATTCTGACGGCTGTGGAAGAATCGGAGAATATAAAGAAGAGGTTGAATTTGACAGCTTTCTCAAGCTGTGCAAGGAAGCGCTGAATACAAAAGGCCTGCGCTATGTTTCTGCAGGCGTTCCCGTCAAAAAGCTTGCGGTTATGGGTGGCTCGGGAGGAAGTGCCGTTGCGGAGGCAAAGTCAAAGGGCTGTGATACCTATGTTACGGCGGATATCAAGTATAATCAGTTTCTTGATGCAAAGGAGCTCGGAATAAACATGATAGATGCCGACCATTTCTGCACGGAAAATGTGGTTGTTCCCGTTCTATATGAGCGACTAAAAAAAGCGTTTCCCGATGTTGAATTTAAAATTTCCGAGGTTCATCATCAAACGGTTTGTTTTGCATAACAGAATATTTTACCTCCGCGGCTCATAAACTCGTACAAACGAGAAAAGCTGCGGAGGATTTTTTATGACTGAACAGAGTATTTATAAGGATATAGCAACAAGAACGCACGGTGCCGTAATGATAGGTGTTGTGGGTCCGGTGAGAACGGGAAAATCAACATTTATTAAGCGATTTATGGAGCTTGCTGTTATTCCGGAAATCGAGGACGAATACATACGGGAGCGTGCTCTCGATGAGCTGCCTCAGAGTGGCTCAGGCCGCACAATAATGACTTCAGAGCCGAAATTTGTTCCTGAAGAAGCGGTGAAAATCAGACTTGACGATAACGCGGAGGTGGCTGTAAGGCTTGTTGACTGCGTCGGATATATGGTAAGGGGAGCAAGCGGTCAGTTTGAAGACGGCGGGGAAAGAATGGTGACAACGCCCTGGTTTGACCGCGAGGTTACTATGACGGAGGCTGCCGAAACCGGTACAAACAAGGTCATTACCGAGCATTCCACAATCGGCTTTGTCATCACAACAGACGGTACTGTTTGCGGTATTCCGAGGGAAGACTATATTGAACCTGAAGGTCGTGCTGTGAGCGAGCTTAAAGCTATAGGAAAGCCGTTCAGTATTCTGCTGAACAGTATGTATCCGGAATCAGAGACAGCTCAGGAGCTCAGAGCAGAGCTTGAGGATAAATACGGCGTAAGCTGTATGTGCGTTAACTGCCAGACTATGAATGAAGACGAACTGGCAAAAATAATGCGCTCGGTGCTGAATGAATTTGAAATCAGCGAAATAGCGGTAAACTTTCCCGAGTGGACGGAATCTCTTGACGATGCGTGCGAAATTAAGCAGCAGCTATATTCGGAGATTATGCGTTCAGCCGAAAGCATGGACAGAATTAAAGATATCAGACAAATGCTGGATAGCCTTTCAGAATCTGAAATAATTGAAAAGTCGGAGATCGTCAGTGAAAATTTCGGAACCGGCTCGATGGAAATAAACCTTAGCATTCCGAGGAAGCTGTATTATGCTTATATAAGCAATGAATGCGGAATGGAAATCGAAAATGAAGGCTCAATTATCTGCCTTATGCGGGAGATGAGCGGAATAAAGCGTGATTATGACCGCATAAAGAATGCGCTTGAAGATGTGAGAACAAAAGGCTACGGAGTTGTTCTGCCGACAGAAGATGAGCTGCAGCTGAATGAACCTCAGATAGTTAAGCACAACGGGCATTATTCTGTTAAGCTGAGAGCTAATGCTCCTGCGATACACATGCTGAAAACCAATGTAGTAACAGAGGTTACACCCTCAATCGGCGGAGAAGGTGCTTCAGATGAGATAATAAGCTTTCTGCTTCAGGGCTATGACGGTGACATGACAAAGCTGTGGCAGTCAAACATATTCGGCAGATCGCTTTATGAGATAGCAGGTGAGGGGATAGAGGATAAGCTTGCGGCTCTGCCCGAAAACGCAAGGGCAAAGCTTCAGGAAACGCTGCAGAAAATAATAAATGACGGAAGCGGAATGCTGATTTGTATTTTGCTGTAATCCGGAAATAAGCGGGAGTGTAAAGCTCCCGCTTATTTTGCAATTTTTCCTTGAAAAGTGCGGCTTATACGTCTATAATTTATGTATCAAAAGGAGATGTTTTTATGAAACCCGTTTCAAAAATTGCAGAAGCCGTACGTGCTTCCACCACTCTTGCAGTTGACAGCCTTGCAAAGCAGATGAAGGCCGACGGCCTTGACGTTATCCGTTTCGGTACCGGTGAGCCTGATTTCAATACCCCCGACAATATCAACATGGCCGGTATTGCCGCAATCTGCGAAGGCAAGACCAAATATACTCCCGCAGCAGGCATTGTTCCTCTGCGCAAGGCAATCGCAAACCAGCTAAAGAAGGATTGCGGTCTTGATTATGACTATACTCAGATTGTTGTTGCAAGCGGTGCAAAGCACAGCGTTTATATTGCCCTTGCCGCAATCACCAACCCCGGTGACGAAATCATCATTGCCGCGCCTTTCTGGGTGAGCTACTATGAAATGGTTAAGATGACCGGCGGCACCCCCGTAATCGTTCAGGCCAGCGAAGCCCAGCAGTTTAAGATTACCGCTCAGCAGCTTGAAGCAGCCATCACCGAAAACACCAAGGCTCTGATGATCAACAATCCCTCCAACCCCACGGGTATGATTTACAGCAGGGAAGAGCTTCAGGCAATTGCCGATGTCTGCGTAAAGCATGACCTTTACATTATTGCCGATGAAATATACTACAAGCTCATTTATGACGGAATAGAGTTTACAAGCATTGCAAGCCTCGGTGAAGACGTCAAGGAACGCACACTTCTTGTTAATGGCGTTTCCAAGTCCTATGCAATGACCGGCTGGCGTGTGGGTTATTGCGCAGCCAATAAGCAGCTTGCGAAGATTATGGGCAATTTCCTCAGCCACTCTACCGGTGCACCCTCTACGATCAGCCAGTGGGCATCAGTTGAAGCAATCAACGGTCCCCAGGAAGGTATTGAGGAAATGCGCAAGGCCTTTGAGGCACGCCGCAATTATATTGTTGAGCGCATGAACAGCATTCCCGGTGTAAGCTGCATCATGCCTAACGGTGCTTTCTATGTTATGATGAACATTGAGAAACTCATCGGACGCACTCTCGGCGGAAAGCTCATTGAGAATGACGATGATTTTGCCGTTGCATTCCTTGAAAAAGCTCTTGTTGCTACAGTTCCTTGCTCGGGCTTCGGTATAAAGAACTTTGTCCGCTGGTCCTACGCAAGCTCTATGGAAAACATCAAAGAAGGCCTTGACCGCCTCGAAAAATTCCTTGCTGAATAATTAAATATTAATCACCCCATGAACATAGTAATTAATGGGGTGATTATTGTGTTTATAAGCTTTAAGCTTAAAAATGTGCTGAAAATCGTGTTAATTATTGCCGCAATAATAATTTTGATTGCAATTCTTATTCCTGAAAAAGAAACACGGGAAACAATTACGGAGCATAAGGATTATGTACTTGTGCTTGACGCGGGACACGGCGGAAGAGACGGCGGAGCAGTATCCGCCGCAGGCACCAAGGAAAGCGACATAAATCTGAAAATCGCATTGAAAACCGAAGCTCTTGCTGATTTTACGGGCATAAATACCGTTTTGACGCGTAGTGACGATACTGACGGAGCCGAAAACGGTAATTACAGTGAAAGACAGAATCTGCTGGATAGAGTTGAGCTTATTAACGGAACTAAGAATGCAGTACTGATAAGTATTCATCAGAATGTGTATCCAAGCGAATATGTCCGAGGTGCTGAGGTAATGTATGCCTCATCAAACGGAAGCGAGGCATTTGCGCTTATTATGCAGGATAACCTTGTTTCAAAGCTTGACCCCGAAAACCGACGTGTCGCAAGACCGGCTCCGGAAGCATTGCTGATAACCTCAAATATTAATTGCCCGGGTGTTCTTGCCGAGTGTGGCTTTTTATCAAATCCCGACGAGGCTTCAAGGCTTTCAAACAGTGATTATCAGCTGAAAATTGCGGAAATATTTATCGCATCATTTTTACAGTTTGCGGCTTCAGAAACCGCTGCATAGGTGATTTTATGAAACAGAAGACAGTTTTCTGCTGCAGTGAATGCGGCAACGAAACGGCAAAATGGAACGGCAGATGCACTGCCTGCGGTGCGTGGGACAGCCTTGTCGAAGTAAAGGTTGACCAGAAAACAAAGAGCGGCGCTAAAAGCACTGCAAAAGCCGCTTTAAAAGAACCAAAGCTCATATCCGAGCTTGATACTCAGGCAGAAATACGCTTTTCCACGGGAATTGGTGAGCTTGACAGAGTTCTTGGAGGCGGTGCAGTGCGCGGCTCAATTGTGCTTGTGGGCGGCGCTCCCGGCATAGGCAAGTCAACCCTGCTTCTTCAGCTTTGCGGACTGGTTGATAAGGGGCAGAAAATCCTCTATGTCAGTGGTGAGGAAAGTGAAAGACAGCTCAAAATGCGTGCACAGCGTCTCTGTGTTGAAGACGGTCAGATTTATGTACTGGCTGAAACCATGCTTGACGAGGTCCTCAGCGCCGCAGAAAAGCTTGAGCCTGACATTGTTATAATAGACTCCATTCAGACAATGTACGATGATGAGGTAGCCTCAGCCCCGGGCAGCGTAAGTCAGGTCAGAGAGTGCACCATGTCAATCATGCGCATGACAAAGGAAAAGGGCTTTACTACCTTTGTTGTAGGCCATATAAACAAAGAAGGAAGTATTGCGGGCCCCAAGGTGCTTGAACACATGGTTGACTGTGTGCTGTACTTTGAAGGCGAGAGAAGTACCTCCTTCAGAATTTTGCGTGCAGGCAAAAACCGCTTTGGTTCAACCAACGAAATCGGAGTTTTTGAAATGCTTGATAAGGGACTCAAGGAGCTTGAAAATCCCTCTGAAATTCTGCTTTCGGGACGTCCCGCAAATGCTCCCGGCACCTGCGTTACCTGCGTGATTGAGGGTTCACGTCCGATTCTGGCCGAAATTCAGGCACTTGTAGCACCTGCTGCATATAATTCGGGACGCAGAAGCACAAACGGTATTGACTATAACCGCGCAACGCTCCTGTTAGCTGTGCTAGAAAAGCGCGGTGGCATGGCAATTTCGGGTTGTGACGCGTATATAAATGTAATTGGCGGTCTTGAGTTGGACGAGCCCTCCGCAGACTTAGCAACAGTTCTTGCTCTTGCGAGCTCCTTCCGTGAGCTTCCCTTGGGCAGTGACCTTGCAGCAGTTGGCGAAATTGGCCTATCAGGAGAAGTGCGCAGTGTAAGTTCTCTGAATATGCGACTTACAGAGATCGCGCGTCTTGGATTTAAGCGCTGCATAATTCCTGCCCACATTAAAGATGATATCAGAAGACCTGACGGACTTGAATTAATCACCGTAAAAGACATACGCGAAGCCATCAAGGCAACCTTGGGCTGATATGGAAAGAATAATAAGAAAACCGCACCTTCCGGAAGGGGAGGTGCGGTGCCTGATAATTGGAGAAAAGTACCGAAATTTGCTTAAAAATGCGCTGAATCAGCATAAAATCAGCGTAATTTGTGCAGGAAACAACGAATTTGTCGATGAACGGCTAAGCGGACACATTGATTTATCGCTGGTTCATACCGGAAACAACCGCTTAGTTGCGGCAGAATATCTGAAAAATAGTGAAATTATTCACAAGCTAGCAGAATCGGGCTTTATTATTGATTTTTGCCCGAATCCGATTAAACCGGATTATCCGTATGATGCGGCAATGAATGTATGTATTATCGGAGATAATGTAATTTGTAATCCCAAAACGGCAAATAAAGATATAATTGCTGAACGAAATATAATCTGCTGTAAGCAAGGCTACACAAAATGCTCTGTAGCTGTTGTCAATGAACACTCCATAATTACTTCTGATAAACTGATTGCCGAAAATTCGGCTCTGTATGGAATAGAATCATTATTAATAGATGATTCTTTCGTAAAACTGCAGGGATTTGAAAAAGGGTTCATTGGCGGAGCATCATTTAAAATAAGTAGAAATAAAATTGCGTTTACGGGTAGAATAAAATGTACTGAAACAAAAGCTGCAATTGAAAGCTTTTTAAATGCACGGCAAATTGAAGCTGTGTATCTGACAAATGAAGAAATATTTGATATCGGAAGCGCAATACCTTTAATTGAAGAAATATGACCCGAAACGGCCTAAAAACTGTTTTCGGGTCTTTTTCGGCGTTTTAGCCTCCCCTAAATTAAACAAAATCTTTATTTTGTTTAATTTTGTGTATATTGCCAATAGACAGCAACGCCTCTTCCCGTTTATAATGAGAATACAGATAAATGATACTGTGAGGCATGCTTTATGGATTACAGAGACGAAGCTCCGGAAATTATCAAAGGATTTTTGATTTACCATGAGACCATTAAGGGTCATTCAAGAAAAACCGTTGACGAATACTATCTTGACCTAAGGACGTTTTTCAGATTTCTCAAGCTTAATCGAGGAATTGTACCTCGAGGAACAGATATCGAAGAAATATCGATTTCAGACATTGACCTTGACTTTGTAAAGTCTGTTACTGTTACAGAGGCGTATGATTATCTTTCCTATCTCTCACGTGACCGAGTAAAGAATCAGCGCAGCCATGAAACAGAGTACGGTACAAAAGCTTCAACCCGCGCACGCAAGGTTTCAACCTTGCGAAGCTTTTATAAGTATTTAAATGTAAAAGCAAAGCTGATTGACGAAAATCCTCTTAAAGACCTTGACGTTCCGAAAATACCCGCCACTCTTCCCCGCTACCTCACACTTGAAGAAGCGCAGAATCTGCTTGCGTCAATTGACGGTAAGAATAAAGAACGCGATTACTGCATTATCTGTATTTTTCTTAACTGCGGTTTGCGTATTTCTGAAATTGTAGGTCTTAATATTCAGGACATACGAGCTGACCACCTGCGTGTTTTCGGTAAGGGCGCCAAGGAACGTATTATATATATAAATGAAGCTACTGCGGAGGCAATAAACGATTACATTGAGGTGCGCAAGGAAATTGCGGCAATCGACAGAAACGCTCTGTTTCTGTCAAACCGAAGGACACGAATTACGCGTGAAACGGTACACAGCATGGTGAAAAAGTCCCTTGCAGCCGCTGGACTTGATGCTGATAAGTATTCTTCCCATAAGCTTCGCCACACAGCTGCCACTCTTATGCTCCAAAACGGAGTTGATGTAAGAACGCTTCAGGAGCTGCTTGGACACGAAAACCTGAATACTACGCAGATTTATACTCACGTTGATAATACTGAGCTTCGTATTGCAGCAGATGCAAATCCTCTCGGTAAGTTTAAGCCGGAATAAAAATAAGCAGCAGGTACTTCCCTGCTGCTTATTGTATTATATTCTTTCCTGAATCTTTGTTATTAATGATGTATCGGAAATGCGCGAGGTGTTGATAATTGTAAGCAATGCGGCGACAAAATCAGCCATAACAACAAACCAAAGCGTTGCTATACCTGCAAATGCCATGATTATCAGCACAAGCTTTACAAGAACCGCAAAAGCAATATTTTCTTTCTGTATTCTTCCGGTTCTCTTTGCGGTGCTGCAGGCATAAGGCAAGCCTTCAAGTCCCGCACTTGCAAGAAGCATATCCGCATTGTCTGCCGCGTAGCCTATTCTTGCGTCTATTGCGGCATCAGTATGATAGTCAAGGTTTTCAGCGCTTATGTACATCAGAACATCGTCTTCATCAAGTCTTGATACGGCGTATTCTACAGACTCAAGCTTCTTGTTTGTGTTGCATTCACAGATAAATTCGTCAACGTCAAGCTCATCGGCAAGTGCCTTGCTGAGCTTTCTGCTGTCCTCGGTTACGAGGATAACGTTAATGTCAGATATAGCCTTGATTTCCTCAACGGCGCTCTTTGTTCCGTGCTTTACGGATTCACTGAACTGCATTCCGCCTGCATAACGTCCGGCAACCGTCATATAGAGAACAAGGCCTTCCCTCTCCTCAAATGCAGGAATATCAATTCTTCTGGTATCAAGTACCTCCTTTGTGGAAAGGCAGATAGGGATATTCTTAACGCTTATTTCCATGCTGTTTCCGGGAATATCTTTAAAGCTATCGATAATCTCGGGGTGGAAATTACCCTTATATGCGCCTAAAATCGCAGAAGCAATACGTTGCTCCGAGTTATAGGCAACGTATGCTGCAAGCTTGATAAAGGTATCATTGTCAAAGACGGGAGATGTAAACGAAACTAATGCTGGAGCACCGTCGGTAATTACATCGGCTTTATCGATAACTATCGTATTCAGCTTCGCTGTCTTTTCAAGAGTTTCGGCGTCTCTGAAAAATACACCGCAGGAAGCGGAATGACTGATACCGATAATTGAGCTTATAGGAAGCGATGCAAGCAGAGATACGGGTGATGACAGCAGAATAAGCATCAGTCCCCTTCTTATTGCCATCACATAAGTGAGGTCGGTAATAAGAGGCATAAATGCGGCATAAATTATGCCAACCAGAACTGCGGCCTTTGCAAACGAATCCAGAAACGGCTGAAGCTTCTCCTCTGCCGAAGTCTCTGATGCTTCGTTCTGACTCAGTATTGCCCTCAGAATTACGAGGTCTTCAGGTTTTTCCTCGGAAATATAATCTGTTGCGGTGGCTTTAACGCGCCTTGAGAGGAAATCCAACAGAGTTTTGAATATCTGATAGAAGACAACAAGCAGAACAGCTTCCTTTTTGCAACCTGCAATAAATGCAACAATTGCGCTGAAAAGGATAATGATATTATATGAAAAATAATCCTTATTCTGAATTGCGCTCACAGCGGCAAAAATAATTTCAAAACCCGCAACAAGAATTGCTGCCAAAAGTATTATTGAATAAATCAGCTTGTCGAGATTAAGTGAATTCGCAATAATCAGAAGAAGAATTGCGATGCCTGCTCTGGCAAGTGCCCTGTAATTCAGACCCTTCAGCGATGGAAGCTTAATATCCTTTTTAATTTTGAGGCCCACGTTCATACCTCCCTGTTATCTTAAGATAATTAAGGAATAGATAAATGTTATGCTTTGCCGTCGCAGCCGAGAACATTAATAATCTTGTGTGAAACCATGTCCTTGATAGCTGCTCTTGCCGGCTTGAGATACTGGCGGGGGTCAAAATGGTCGGGGTGCTCGTTGAGATACTGGCGAATAGATGCGGTCATTGCAAGACGAAGGTCTGAATCAATGTTGATTTTGCAAACCGCCATAGAAGCTGCCTTGCGGAGCTGGTCCTCGGGTACACCGATTGCGCCGGGCATATTTCCACCGTTTTCGTTGATAATTTTAACAAATTCCTGAGGAACTGAAGAAGAACCGTGGAGACCTATGGGGAAACCGGGCAGACGCTTTTCCACCTCTTCAAGAATGTCAAAGCGAAGCTTGGGATCTGTGCCGGGCTTGAATTTATAAGCGCCGTGTGAGGTGCCGATTGCAATTGCAAGAGAGTCGCAGCCGGTGCGCTCAACAAATTCCTGAACGTCTTCGGGACGGGTGTAGGAGGAATCCTCAGCGCTGACCTTTACTTCGTCCTCAATGCCTGCGAGAGTGCCAAGCTCGGCCTCAACAACAACACCGTGGTCGTGAGCATATTCAACAACCTTGCGGGTAACTGCAATATTATCCTCCAGACTCTTTGAAGAAGCGTCAATCATAACGGAGGTAAAACCGCCGTCAATGCAGCTTTTGCAGATGTCAAAGCTGTCACCGTGGTCAAGATGCAGAGCAATGGGCAAACCGGTTTCTGCAACGGCAGCTTCAACGAGCTTAATAAGGTAGGTATGGTTTGCGTATGAGCGCGCACCCTTGGAAACCTGAAGAATCAGAGGTGCATTAAGATCCTTTGCAGCTTCGGTAATACCCTGTACAATCTCCATGTTGTTGACATTGAATGCGCCGATGGCGTAGCCCCCTTTATATGCTTTTTCGAACATTTCCTTAGTTGTCACCAGAGGCATAATATACATCTCCTAAAATATTATTGTAATTTATACTATTTTTCCAAATTTGTATTTATTATAAACCAAATCCATGCTATAATCAATAATCATAACTGCTTGGAGGCGATTTTTTGGACAAAAAATTTGGGAATGAGTTAGTGGGTGCATGTATATTCGGGCAGTCAGGCGGCCCCACTTCCGTTATAAACGCCAGCGCGTACGGCGTTATCAAGACCGCACTTGAAGCAGAGTGCATTACAAAAGTCTACGGCGCTGCTCATGGCATCAAAGGCGTGCTTAACGATGTACTTTATGATATGGGTCAGGAGGAGGATTATGAACTGAAACTTCTTCTCAATACCCCGTCTTCCGAACTGGGCTCCTGCAGATACAAGATGGCAGACCCCGAAGTTGATGAAACCGACTACAAACGCATACTTGAAATTTTCAAAAAATATGATGTAAGGTACTTCTTCTATAACGGCGGCAACGATTCAATGGACACCTGCAATAAAATAAGTCGCTATATGGAAAAAGTGGGTTATGAATGCCGTGTCATCGGCGTTCCCAAGACAATCGATAACGACCTATTCGGAACAGACCACTGCCCCGGCTTCGGCAGCGCCGCAAAATTTATAGCCACAAGCTGCATGGAAATCGGCAAGGACACCGATGTATATGACACCGAGATGGTTACCGTTGTTGAAATTATGGGACGCCATGCAGGTTGGCTTACAGCAAGCGCAGCACTTGCCACTGAATTCGGTGACGGCTGCGGGCCTGACCTTATTTATCTGCCGGAGCGTGATTTTGACCTTTACCGCTTTACCGATGATGTTGAAAAGCTCCTGAAACAGAAACACAATGTTCTTGTTGCCGTTTCCGAAGGACTTCACTACGCAGACGGCTCCTTTGTTTCCGAGGCTAAGACCTCAGGCACCGACGGCTTCGGCCATGCACAGCTTGGCGGTCTTGCAACTCGCCTTGCAGACTACATAAAGGCCAGACTCAATGTTAAGAAAGTTCGCGGTATTGAACTCAGCCTGCTGCAGCGCAGTGCAGCTCATATCGCCTCCGCTGTTGATATTGAAGAAGCGTTTAACGCCGGCAAGGTCGCTGTTGAAGCTGCCATTGCAGGCGAAACCGGCAAAATGGTTGCCTTCGAGCGAGACGACAGTACCGGTCTTTATAAGTGTAACTATATCCTTCTCTCCCTCAGCAGTGTTGCAAACTATGAAAAGAAGGTTCCTTTGGAATGGATTACCGATGACGGCAACTATGTAACCTCCGATTTTATTAACTATGTTCTGCCGCTTATTCAGGGTGAGCCTAAGATTCCAAAGGCAAACTCCCTTCCCCGTTATTCCCGTCTTAAAAAGGTTAAAGCCGTTGCTCCTGAAGAGGTTAAGGTTTAACATAACATGCTTAAAGAAACGTAATTATTTTACGTTTCTTTTTTGTTCATTGGGCATTTTGACGGATATGCTTGCAAATTTCAGAAAAATTGCAGTCAAATTTGTTAAAAATGCTCTGTGAATGCGAAAATCTATAAAAAAATACTGGAAAACACTTTATTATTATGATAAAATTTATTCACAATTAAATTAGGAGGTAAACTCATGGAATCCAAGCGCAAACTTTCCCTGCCCGCATGGATATTTATCGGCATGCTGGGCGGTATTCTAGCAGGTTTCATATTCCTTAAAGTATGGCCTGATAGCACTTTCACAACCGACTGGATCAAGCCCATCGGTACCATTTACATTAACCTTCTGAAGTTCCTTGTTGTTCCCGTTGTTGTTTGCTCCATTGCAGACGGCGTTATTAACCTCAAGGACCTCAAGCGCGTTGGCGGCATCGGCGTCAAGACCTTCGTTTACTACATGTTCACTACTGCATTTGCAGTAGTAATCGGCCTTGTTGTTGTAAATCTCTTCAAGGGCTCCTTCCACCCCCTCGGCGGTGCTGAGCAGCAGGCACTTGAATACACAGCAGCAGAGTCTCCCAAGGTTATGGACGTTATCGTCAACATCTTCCCTGATAACTTCTTCGGACCTATGGTTGCAAGCAACATGCTTCCCGTTATCGTAATTGCAATTTTCCTCGGCGCTGGCGTTCTCGCAGCAGGCGAAAAGGGTGCGCTGATCGGTAATTTCATTCACAGCGCAAATGAAGTTGTCATGAAGATCATGATGATGATTATCCGCATCACCCCCATCGGCGTTTTCGCTCTCATGTGTGATGTTGTTGCTGTTAACGGCGCTTCTATCGTCGGCACTCTGGCACTTGTAATCGGCGTTGCCTACATCGGCTACCTCATTCATGTCATTGTTGTTTACGGTCTCAGCGTCAAGTTCCTCGGCGGCATGAGCCCCCTCAAGTTCTTCAAGGGCATTGCTCCCGCAATGATTACCGCATTTACCACCACCTCTTCCAATGCAACTCTCCCCGTCAATATTGAGTGCTGCAACAAGATGGGTGCAGAGCCTGAGGTCAGCTCCTTCGTTCTTCCTCTCGGTGCAACCATCAACATGGACGGTACCGCAATCTATCAGGCAGTTGCCGCTGTATTCATTGCTTCCTGCTTCGGCATGGAACTCACCATTGCTCAGATGGCAACAATTGTCCTCACCGCAACTCTCGCTTCCATCGGTACTGCCGGCGTTTCCGGCGCAGGCATGATTATGCTTGCAATGGTACTCGCTTCCATCGGTGTTCCTGTTGAAGGTATTGCAATTATCGCAGGCGTTGATAAGCTCTTCGATATGGGCCGTACCACCCTCAACATCACCGGCGACGCAACCTGCACCATGTTCATCTCCCGTCTGGAGCGCAACAAGAAGGCAAAGGCTGCAAAGTAATCCATTTATACAAAAAAGACCGTTTCGTAAGAAACGGTCTTTTTGTTTTATCCCTTGTAGGCGGGATTTGTCATATAGAAGTTTTTCTTATCAAGCTTATCGGTCGCGAGCCTCAATGCTTCACCGAAGCGCTGATAGTGTACCACTTCCCTCTCACGCAGGAATTTTATTACGTCGTTTACGTCGGGGTCATCAGACAGCGTGAGAATGTTATCATAGGTGGTACGTGCCTTCTGCTCAGCTGCCATGTCTTCATGCAGATCGGTCAGCACATCTCCCTTTACCTGCATTGTGGCCGCAGTCCAGGGTGTTCCGGAGGCAAACTGAGGATAAACTCCTGCGGTATGGTCTACGAAATATACATCAAAGCCCGCTTTTTTGATTTCCTCCGGGGACATTTTCCGGGTGAGCTGGTGCACTATTGCGCCAACCATTTCAAGATGCCCCAGTTCCTCTGTACCTATATCTGTTAACAGGCCTTTAAGCTCAGGATACGGCATGCTGTACCGCTGCGACAGATAACGCAGAGAAGCGCCGAGCTCGCCGTCGGGACCGCCATACTGGGATATTATAAACTTAGCCAGAGCGGGATTGGGATTCTTGATTCTTACGGGATACTGAAGCTTTTTTTCATATACAAACACGGTCAGTCCTCCTTATTCCCACAGTAGTCCCACGGCCACGGATTCTTGAGCCACGTGAAGCTTTTTGCTTTTTCAAGGTCGCAGTGCATTATTGGGCCGTACAGCTTTGCATAGCGCTCATGAGCCTCATTTGCGAGCTTCAGCACGCTCTGAAGCATATCAAAGGCTTCTCTGTCGTTTGAGTGGGTATCAAGATACAGAACAAGCTCATGGGCCACAAAATCAAGCGCCATGAGTTCGCCCATAGGGGTTCCCGTGAGGTCGCCCTTGTTTACCATATTCATAAAGGGCAGGTCAAGACCCGGAAACAGCGTTCCCCGTGAAAGAGCTTCGGCCGCATCATAGGTGGGTTTTGCAGATTCCTGCATGGGAACATAGGCCATAGCCAGCGGTGCGCACTCAGGCAGTCTGCCGCTTTTAAAATCACATTTATTTTCCAATCGGAATATTCCTCCTTTGCAGTTCATTATATGTCACCGTACCGCAAAGGGTTAAAAAAGTGAGCACACAAAAGTGCTCACTTTATCATTTCTTCAAACTGTTCTTCGCTTATGATATTTATTCCCAGCTCCTGAGCTTTTTTCAGCTTGCTTCCCGCATTTTCACCCGCCAGAACATAGGTGGTTTTTTTAGACACCGAGGAGTTTGCCTTGCCGCCGAAGCTTTCGATGATTGCCGAGGCTTCATCTCGCTTATATTTGCTGAGCTCACCCGTGAGTACAAATGTCATTCCTGCAAAACGGGTATCGGTTACGACCTCGGTACTTTCAAATGACACTCCGGCTTCACGCAGCAGATCAATCTGATGCTGTGACTGAGGCATTGAGAACCATTCTTTAATAAAGCCTGCCGTGATTTCTCCGATATCGGAAACCGACATAAGTTCATCAGTAGTAGCTGTCATAATTGAATCAAGGTTTCCGAAATAAGCCGCGAGTGTTTTTGCGGCTTTCTGCCCGACCTGACGTATGCCAAAGGCGCATAAAAGCTTTGCAAGGCCTGCTTCTTTACTCTTATTAATTGCGCTGATAAGATTGTTGGCCGAGGTTTTACCCATTCGGTCAAGCTTTGCAACGTCTTCGGCCTTGAGATAGTAAAGCTCGGCAGGGCTTTTCACAAGACCGTTGTTGATAAGAAGCTCGCAGACAGAAATTCCGAGACCTTCAATGTCCATAGCCTCTCGGGAGGCAAAGTGGGCAAGATTGCGAAGCCTCTGCGCAGAACATTCGGGGCTTGTGCAGCGTAATGCGGCACCGTCTTCGTCACGTACTGTGGGGGCTCCGCATTCGGGACAGAATTCAGGCATTATGAACGGAACGGTACCTTCAGGACGTTTTGCCTTGTTTACGGAAAGTACCTCCGGAATTATTTCGCCCGCCTTCTGCACAAGCACGGTGTCACCAATGCGTATATCAAGCCTATTGATATTGTCCTGATTATGAAGCGTTGCATTTGTAACAGTAGTGCCTGCAAGACGTACCGGTTCGATTACCGCCTTCGGCGTAAGTACACCGGTGCGTCCCACCTGAACAAGAATGTCCACTACCCTGCTCTCTTTCTTTTCGGGAGGGTATTTATACGCAACTGCCCAGCGCGGAGCTTTTGCAGTACTTCCAAGCTCACGTCGCTGATTAAGTGAGTTTATTTTAATAACTGCGCCGTCCATATCATAAGCAAGCCCCTCACGATTTTCACCAAGCCACTCAATGCGTTCGACGCAATCGTGAATGCTGCTGTAAAGCTTATACGGAACAACGGGAAAACCCATGTGCCTGAGTGCATCAAGGGTTTCAACATGGGTGGAGTAATCCTCCCCGCTGCTCATCTGCATATTGAAGCAGATAATGTCAAGCTTTCTTGATGCCGCAACTCTGGAATCCTGCTGCCTGATGGAGCCTGCGGCTGCATTACGGGGGTTTGCGAGAGGCGGTTCACCATTGATTTCACGTTCGGCGTTCAATTCATTGAAAACAGCCTTTGACATATATACTTCGCCGCGGACAATCAGCTTTTCGGGGGCGTCAACAAGGCGAAGGGGCAGACTGCGTATTGTTCGCAGATTTTCGGTTACGTCCTCTCCTACCGTTCCATTGCCTCGCGTTGCGCCGCGGACGAAAATGCCGTTTTCATATTCAAGTGACATGGAAAGACCGTCAATTTTCGGCTCTACACAGTACTCGTGTGCAGCGGGTATCATACTGTCCATACGTTCGCCGAACTGGAATAGCTCATCATAGGAAAATACGTCCGTAAGGCTCTCCAGCGGCACCTCGTGATGCACCTCTGCAAAGGTGTTGAGGGCGTAGCCTCCTACCTTCTGCGTCGGGGATTCAGGGGTAATAAGCTCGGGGTTCTCCGCCTCAAGCTTTTTAAGGCGCTGCATCAGCATATCATAATCGTAGTCGGAGATGACCGGAGCGTCATCAACATAGTAAAGCTTACTGTGATATTCAAGCTCTCTTCGCAGAGCGTCTATTTCTTTCTGTACGTCCATAATCAGTTCTCCACATTAAGATACGTTTCGGGAACGTTGCCGACAATTACCGTGTCGGCGATAAGTACTTCCGTAACCGTAGTTGCGCTTTCGGTACCCCAGGGCACCATTACATCAATATCAATAGATATTTCCAGCATAAGCTGATATTCATTCTGGTTAATGCCTGCTGACTTTATAATGCTTTTGAAGTCGGTTTTTGACGATGTAAGCATTACAACCTCAACATTAATTTCGGGTCCTTTTCCGGTCAGAAGGTTAATACCCAGAAGATTACCCATTGGGATTCCAACTTGAATTGAGCCATCGTCAGCGGTTTCAATTACTCTTTCCAGAATTGCGGTTGAAAGAGAGTTGATGTGTGACATATTGCTTGAAATTGCAGAAATATTCCCGCTTTCATCTTTAGAGAGGTTAACAAAGTATTCAAAGTCGTATTCGCCTGCACTGATTATTTCGTCTACTGCGTCATTTACGGCAGAGTTTACAATATCAACCGCATCGGATACGGCAATCTGAATTGAAAGTCTGCGAAAAAATACAAGCAGAGCAATAATAATGAGCAGGACAAGTAGTGCAGGGAAAAAACCGAAACGTTTTCGGGCGGGTTTTGGCTGTCTGCGGTGATAATACATGAGATCACCCCATGTATTATATGCGGAAATCATTCGAGCATTTCACTTACAGCCATCATAATTCCGAGCTTGCCGGATTCGTAGGTAATTCCGCCCTGCATATAGGCAATATAGGGCTCCTTCATAGGACCGTCGGCGGACAGCTCAATTGATGAGCCCTGCACGAACGCACCTGCTGCCATAATAACGGGTACATTGTAACCAGGCATCTGCCAGGGCTCGGGAGAAACATAGGAATCAACCGGAGCACCGCTCTGAATTCCGCGGCAGAACTTTTTCATATTATCGGCATTTTCCAGAGTTATCATCTGAATAATATCGTTTCTGATCTCTTCAGGAGCGGGCGAGGTTTTGAAGCCGGCCTTCTGCATCATTGCGGCGCAGAAAACGGCGGTTTTAAGGGCCTGGGCAACAACGTGTGGGGCAACAAAGAAGCCCTGAAACAGCAGACGGTTGTTTCCGAGTGTGCAGCCGCACTCACCGCCTATACCGGGAGTTGTAAGACGCATGGCGGCCTTTTCCACAAGCTCTGCCCTGCCTGCAATATAACCGCCGGTAAGTGCAATTCCACCCCCGGGATTTTTGATAAGAGAGCCTGCAATAAGGTCAACACCGTATTCCGTAGGCTCATGCTCGCCTGTAAACTCACCGTAGCAGTTGTCAACCATCACGTTGATTTCGGGATTTACGGATTTTACCGCAGCACAGATTTCGCCGATTTCCTCAGCAGAAAGCGCACGACGGTCATCATAGCCCCTTGAACGCTGAATCAGCACGGCGGCAACTGATTTATCGGCAGCGGCAATTTTGATTGCTTCAATATCCGGGTCGCCGTTTTTCATATCCACCTGAGCATAGTTTATGCCGTAGAATTTCAGCGAGCCGTGCAGATTGCCTTCAATGCCAATCGTGTTTCGAAGTGTATCGTAAGGCAGACCGGTTACGGAAAGCAAAGTATCACCGGGCTTCAGCATAGAGAAAAGCGCAGTGGAAAGTGCGTGGGTTCCGTTTACAAAGTTTATGCGAACAAGTGCGGCCTCTGTCTTGAACACCTGAGCATAAACCTTATCGAGTACTTCCCTGCCCAGATCATCGTAGCCGTAGCCCGTTGTGCCCGCAAAGCAGGCTTCGGAGACCTTGTTGTCCTGAAATGCCTCCATAACTTTGAGCGTATTGATTTCAGCAATGCGGTCAATTCGCTCAAAAACGGGCTTAATTTCGTTTTCGGCAGCTCTTGCCATTTCAAATACGGAAGGCTTAATGTCTGATATTTTCATGTTACAGCTCCATCACAATCTGCTTGAAGAATTTTCCGCGCTCCATAAAGTTTTTAAACTTGTCAAATGCGGCGCATGCGGGAGAAAGAAGCACAATATCGCCTGCCTCCGCACATTCGGAAGCGGCAAGAACGGTTTCTTTAAAGTCATCTATGATAACCATGGGGAAATCCTCGGTATAGTATTTTGAAGCCTTTACCGCTGCGGAAATCTTGTCTGCCGTTGCGCCTGTGAGATACAGCTTCTTTACGTTAAGACAGATTTCATCGCCCAGAGAGTCAAAGGGAATGTGCTTGTCATAGCCGCCCGCAATAAGAATGGGCTTTGTTTTCAGTGCATGAAGACCTGCGGCGGTACGGCTGGGGCTTGTGCCGATGGAGTCATTGATGTAGACTACACCGTTCAGCTCTCTGACGCGCTCCAGACGGTGTTCAACGCCGTTAAAGCTCTTTGCAACCTGAGCACACACCGAATCATCAACAAGGCCGTCAGTGGCAGCAAAGGCCGCCATGTAGTTTTCAAGGTTATGTGTGCCGGGGAGCTTTATGTCATCAATCTCCATGACGACATTCTTTACGCCGTTTCTCACGCGGTAGATAAATTTATCATCAGAGTATACGCCATTATCAAGCTCACACACTCTGCTGAAGTATGCAACCTCGGACTTTGCCATTCCTGCGTAATAGGCGGAATACTCATTCTCATGGTTGAGTACAAGGCGTTCATTTTCACTCTGATTGAGAAAAATAGATGCCTTCGCATCATAATAGTCCTTGTAATCCTTGTGCTTATCAAGGTGATTTGGGGAAATGTTGGTGATAACCGCAACATCGGGCTTGCAGTTCATGCTGTGTAGCTGGAAGGAGCTGAGTTCAAGCACGGCAAAATCGTCCTTTGCCATACTGTCAACGTCACAGAGCAGAGGTCTGCCGATATTGCCGCCGAGGTGGACATTATACCCTTGGGCTTTGAGAAGCTCGGAAATAACGGTGGTGGTTGTAGTCTTGCCGTCGCTGCCGGTTACGGAAATTATGCGGCATGGACAGAGGGCGAAGAATACCTCCATCTCGCTTGTAACAATACCGCCGCGTGCTCTGACGGCTTCAAGATGAGGATCAAAAGGCATGAGCCCTGGGGTACGGAAAACGATGTCAAAATCAAGATTTTCAAGATAATCCTCACCGAGACGGAACTTTGCGCCCATTTTCTCAAGGCGAACGTAGTCCTCACCCAGCTGCTCCTCCGTACGTTTATCGCAGGCTGTTACATCACAGCCATTTTCAAGAAGCTTTTCAATAAGCGGAGTGTTGCTGACACCTACGCCGATAACGCCGATTTTTTTATTTTTAATTGTTTCAATATAATCACAAAGAGTCATGAATAATCCTCCTTTAACTAAATTCCCATGCACATATACTGTGCAACACGATAACTGGAAGCTGAGTGCATGGGGATTTTTTGCATCCGTTTCGGTTGCCCCGCAAGGGGCGAGAAACGAGCAATTAAATGTAATGTATTACTATGGAAACTGAGCTTTTATAGTAATATATTATAAGTCTTTTAAAGGACAAAAACAAGAAATTTCTATTGACTAAAAGGCGTGTTATAGGTAAAATACTCACTTGAGTGGGCCGAACGACCGCGGGCATAAGGCGAAAGCCTGTGCGTGAGGAAAGTCCGGGCTCCATAGGGCAAGGATAACGGGTAACGCCCGCCAGGGGTGACCCTCGGACAAGTGCAACAGAAAGAAACCGCCGATTATTCGGTAAGGGTGGAAAAGTGAGGTAAGAGCTCACTCGCCGGCTGGAGACAGTCCGGTGCTGTAAACTCTATCCGGAGCAACACCGTGAGAGGACGCATGGCCTGCCCGGCCGTTCTCAGAGGTGGCTAGAGCCTGGCAGCAATGCCAGGAGTAGATAGATGGTCGTTTAAGACAGAACCCGGCTTATAGACCCACTCAAAAATAAAGGAAAAACCGCTCAAATGAGCGGTTTTTTTGTTGTTTAAAGGTTTTTCAGAATCTCAAGCAGGAAGCTCCATGTTCTTTCCGTAGATGCAACGTCAAGCTTTTCCTTTATGGTATGAATGTCATGGATATCGGGGCCGAAGGAAATACAGTCAAGCTCAGGTATCTTACCCGAAAACAGACCGCATTCAAGACCTGCGTGGATAACAGAAATTTCGGGCTTACTTCCGTAAACCGATTCAAATGCTTCAATAGCAGTATTTCGAAGCTCAGAGTCCTTCTTATACTCCCATGCGGGATAATCCCCGTGGCACGAAGCTTTACCTTTATTTGCAGCAATTATATTCTCAAGCTTTTCCTTTAATGCCTGCTTTTCGGCTCCGACAGAGCTTCTGAGGCAAAAACTCATTTCTGCCTTATAGTCTTTTATGCGCAGAACTCCGAAATTCAGCGAGGTCTGTACTAAACCGGGAATATCGTCGCTCATTTTCTGTACGCCGTCAGGAACATCAGCAAGAGTTTTTATTATTCTTTTACTTGATATCAGGTCGATTGCTCCCGAGTTATTGAAGCCTTCATCGACGATTTTTACTGTCAGATTGGGATCTGTTTCAGAATATTCTTTTTTAACTTCGGCCTCAAATTCTTCAACTGTTTTCTTTACGGCATCAAAGTTGGAAACAGTAATCTGACATACTGTCTTATTTGCAATGGCGTTGTCCTTCTCTCCGCCGTTTGCAGAAATAATGCGAATGTCGCCCAGCCTGCTGAGCAGCCTTCCGAGCAGAACGTTTGAATTTGCTCTGCCCTTGTGTATTTCCGCACCCGAATGACCGCCTGTGAGACCGTATATTGCTATTCGGGCAGCATGGATATAATCCTTGCTTCTTTTGACATTGAAGCATGCGTTTACTTTGATGCCGCCGGCACAGCCGGTGGTGATAATGCCTTCATCTTCGGAGTCAAGATTGAGCATTCGCTTTCCCGAAAGCTTTGAAGTATCAATGTATTCGGCACCGTCCATGCCCGTTTCCTCATTGATTGTAAATACAGCTTCAATGGGAGGGTGCGGGATATCGTCAGAATCAAGAACAGCCATTGCCATTGCAACGGCTATGCCGTCATCAGCTCCGAGGCTGGTGCCGTCTGCCCATACAAACTTCTCGTCTGTCATAAGACGCAGACCGTCATTTTCAAGATCAATGTCACAATCGGGAGCTTTGACCGTAACCATGTCCATGTGTCCTTGAATAATGACGGGCTCTTTGTTTTCAAAGCCCTTGCTTCCATCTTTATAGATAATTACATTGCCGACCTCGTCCTGAATAAACTTAAGGCCGCGTTCCCTTGCAAAATCACAGCAAAGATTACTGATTTGCCATATATTGTCGGAGCCGTGTGGAACAGAACACAGCTGCTCAAAATATTTAAAGACTTTTTCAGGTTTAAGATTATTAAGTATCATATTCAAATCCTTATTCCCATTTTGCCCATACATCAGGCTGGTATCCGACGGTGGCCTGCTTTCCGTTGCGGACTATCGGTGTCCTTATAAGCCATGGGCACTCAAAGAGCTTATCCATCTTTGCATCGTTGGAAGCAAGGTACTGCAGAAGAGGATAATCTTCGTCAGCGGTATTAACCATGGCATCAAAGCCGACAGCATTCTTTACCGAGTTCAGTTCTCCCCTGCTCATGCCGAATTTCATAATGTCAACAAACTGATATTTAATGCGACGCTCTTTGAAATAGCGCTCAGCCTTTTTTGTATCAAAGCATTTGCTTTTTCCGAAAATCTGTATGTTCACAGTACCCTCCCGATTATGTTGTAAAGATTGTTCCAGAATATATCTCTGACAAGGCTTTCGGAGTAATTTTCCGCTAAAAGTGCGTTATAGAGCTTTTCTATGTCCTCCACCCCGTTAATTCCATCGGGCGTAATCTCAATTCCGTCAAAATCACAGCCGAGAAATACTGCTTTCTCGCCTCCGAGGGAAAGGAAATGTTCAATATGCGCGATGACGGCATAAATATCCCGATTAAAGCCGAGAAAATTCGGATAAAGATTAATACCCGCGCCTCCGCCGCACTTAATTAGTGCAGTGAACTGTCCGTCAGTAAGGTTGCGAGGAACATCGCACAGCGCCTTTGAATTTGAATGCCCGGCAATTATCGGCTTATCAGCTATCTCAAGAACGTCCCAGAAGCCCTGCTCTGAAATATGGGACATATCAAGCAGAATGCCCATTTCCTGACACTGACGCACAAATTCCCTGCCGTACTCTGTGAGCCCTGAGCCGCTGTCTGCGGCAGCTCCGCTTATGGCATTGTCGTAGTTCCATGTAGGGTGAATAATTCGCACACCGTCCTTGTATGCCTTCTCAAGAGACGATATCTGTTCTGCGCCCTCAACAGACAGAAACGCGGCAATTTTGCCATGGTTTACGGCAAAATCAAGGCCTTTCCTATTCAGACAAAGCATTATTTTGTCCGAATTATTTTCAATTTCACGGTGCAGACTGTCGATATACAGCTGCGCTCCGCCGACGGCATTCTCTTTGAACTCCGTGCAAACGGCAAAAACCTGCGCACATGGCGAAAATCCGGAAAGACGCACAATATCAAGCTGACCGCTGTTTTGAAGCAAGCCCTGAGAAGAAAGGCCTGCTTCAACTATTGTATCACAGTGACAGTCAAAATACGGAATGCTCATACTTCTGAAATCAGCGGCAGAATCATGGGACTGCGCTTGGTGGTTTTGTAAAGATAAGCCGAAACATTACTCTTTATGCGGCTCTTGATTGCAGACCAGTCACGCACTCCGATTTCATCGCAGGCATCAAGTGTCTCTTTTGTAACACGCTTGAGCTCCTCCAGCATACCCTCGGCCTCTTTGACGTAAATAAAGCCTCGTGTGAGTATTTCTGGCTCGGACAGCAGTGCGTTATCCCAGGAGGACAGGGTTACAACGATTACAACCATGCCGTCCTCCGCAAGACGGTGACGGTCACGCATTACAACGCTTCCCACATCGCCTACGCCCATGCCGTCAACCATGACTGCCCCGGACTGAACTGCCCCGTTAATCTTAACGGATTTTTTGGAAACTTCAATTACCTTGCCGTTTTCACCAATTACGATGTTCTTTGGATCAACACCCATGATTTTACCGAGCTCGGCGTGCTTTACAAGCATGCGATACTCACCGTGAACCGGAATGAAGTATTTAGGCTTAACAAGGGCAAGCATCATTTTCTGCTCTTCCTGAGAAGCGTGACCGGATACGTGCAGGTCGGTATTCCTGTCATATATGACCTCAGCGCCCTTATGGAAAAGCTCATCAATTACCTTGCTTATCATGGTTTCATTGCCGGGAATTGCAGAGGCGGAAATTATAACTCTGTCCCCTGCCTTGATGTTTATCTGGCGGTGCTCGGAAAAAGCCATTCTGTAAAGCGCGGACATGGATTCACCCTGGCTGCCGGTGGAAATAATAACAACCTGATCTGCCGGCAGCTTGTTGATATGGTTAATATCCACCATAACGTTTTCGGGAATGTCAAGATAGCCGAGAACAGTTGCAACGCGGAGAATATTCTCCATGCTTCGCCCGGTGATGCCGACCTTGCGGTTATACTTTGCCGCAACATTAATAATCTGCTGCAAACGGTGAACGTTTGATGCAAAGGTTGTAATTATTATGCGTTTATCGCAATTCTTAAATAGCTTGTCAAAGGTCTCTCCGACCTTGCGTTCCGAAGCGGAATGCCCGGGCTTTTCAACGTTTGTTGAGTCGCTGAGGAGCGCAAGAACACCCTCATTGCCGAGCTGACCGAGGCGTACAAGGTCTGTCATGCTGCCCTGAATGGGAGTAACATCGATTTTGAAGTCGCCGGTGTGTATTATGGTGCCGAGAGGCGTCTTGATGGCAAGCGCAACGGAGTCGGCAATGCTGTGGTTGACGTTTATAAACTCAATGCTGAAGCAGCCGAGGCGGAATACATCGCCTGCCTGCTTGGTGAATATCTGGGTGTTGTAAAGAAGGTCGTGCTCCTCAAGCTTCAGCTCAACAAGCGCCGCTGTAAGCGGAGTTGCATAGAGAGGAACATCAAGCTCACGCAGAACATAGGGAATTGCACCGATGTGGTCCTCGTGACCGTGAGTGATAATTATGCCTTTTACACGTTCGGCATTTGCTTTTAGGTAAGAAATATCAGGTATTACGATGTCAATACCGTACATCTGCTCATCAGGAAAGCCCAGTCCGCAATCAACGACAATAATATCTGTTCCGCATTCAAAAGCGGTCATATTCTTGCCGATTTCGCCAAGACCTCCGAGAGGAATAATTTTAATTTTAGGTGTCATTTTATCTCCTTTGATTCGGTTTCCGAAAATGCAAAGTAAAGGGAGCCTCACAGCAGCCTGCCCTGAATCGCAGCTGTAGTGAGGAATCTCCCCCCGTGTTCATTTCGGTATGTAGGTTGATACTATAAGGATTATATCCTGTTAATTACATTTCAATTCGTCCTTCAATGGCACGAAGCAGAGTTGCATCGTCTGCAAACTCCAGGTTGGAGCCCACGGGGATACCGTAGGCAAGACGTGTAACCTTCACGTCAAAGGGCTTGAGAAGTCTGGAAATGTACATAGCGGTGGCGTCACCCTCGGTATCGGGGTTTGTAGCCATAATGATTTCATTAATCTCGCTGTCATCGGCAGCGACTCTGAGAAGCAGCTCCTTGATTCTTATATCATCGGGGCCCACGTGACCGATGGGCGAAAGTACACCGTGCAGAACGTGATACACGCCGTTGTATTCGTGGCTGCGCTCAATTGAAAGCACATCGCGGGGCTCAGAAACAACGCAGACGGTTGAACGGTCGCGTCTTTCGCTTGCGCAGACGGAGCAGACCTCACCGTCGGTGAGATTTTGGCAGATTTTACAGCAGCAAACGGTTTTCTTTGCATTGATAATCGCATCGGCAAAGCTTTCCGCATCACAGTCGGGCAGAGAAAGAACATGGAAGGCAAGGCGTTGTGCGCTTTTTCTGCCTATTCCGGGCAGGGACGCAAACTTATCTATAAGGTTTTCAAGTGATGCAGGAAAGAATGACATAGCTTATCTCCGTTATGCGTTTCTGATAGCGTTAATCTGTGCGGCGCGGTCGGCTTTGCCAAATACGGCGCTGCCTGCGACAAGGACATTTGCGCCCGCTTCCTTAACAAGCCTTGCTGTAACCGGATCAACGCCGCCGTCAACCTCAAGCTCGCAGTCAAGACCTCTGCGGTCAATTTCGGCGCGAAATTCCTTAATCTTGGGAAGCTGGTCATACATGAAGCTCTGTCCTCCGAAGCCGGGCTCAACGGTCATGACGAGCACCATATCAAGTTTATCTATAAAGGGGTAAATTGCGGACGCGGAAGTTTTGGGCTTAACGGAAAGACCAACCTTTTTTCCGTTTTCCTTGACAATTTCAATTGCCTTGTCAATGTTTTCAGGGCTGTCGGACTCAACATGGAACATGACAAGGTCTGCGCCTGACTTACAGAAAACCTCTGCATAGCGCACGGGTCGGTCAATCATAAGATGAACATCGAGGAACATATCCGTTGCCTTGCGAATTGACTTGAGAACCGGTACACCGATAGAAATATTGGGAACAAACTCGCCGTCCATGACATCAAAATGAACATAGTCCGCGCCGCCTGCCTTAATGTCCTCAATTTCAGCACCGAGCTTTGCAAAATCAGCGGATAGTATTGATGGGGCAATCTTAATCATAGCGTTAACCTCTGTAAACTGTACAGCATAAAATGATTCAGCGGTCAGGTGCGCACCGCCGCTTTGATATAAGGGGGTACTTCAAAAGAGGTATCCCCTGCTGCACATATTCTGACGTTTACATTATACATCACAACATATTGAATAGCAAGCAAATTGCGTACGCAAATGCTTGATTTTCCACATATTTCTTGACTGTAATCTTACGGCATGATAAATTAAAGTATAATATTAAGAAAGGACTCACATTATGAAATTCTGCAGCAGATGCAATATTCAATACGGTGACGAAGCCAAGTTCTGCGAAAGATGCGGAGGAGCATTAGCGGCTTCGGCAGCACCGGCAAAGAAAAATAAACCCGCAAAAAAGAAAACTCTGATTATTGTCGCAATCGCTCTGGTGATAGCTATTCTCGCCGCTCTATTCATATTTACAAATTTATTTGGCAACCATACTTTTGTCATTACTAAAATGACCTTAT
The DNA here is from genome assembly GCA_045599385.1 of Oscillospiraceae bacterium. Classification (GTDB taxonomy): domain Bacteria; phylum Bacillota; class Clostridia; order Oscillospirales; family Oscillospiraceae; genus F23-B02. The sequence continues at coordinate 56,396 of JAZRVW010000060.1, forward strand.
ATATGGATAATAATAAGATGTGGGTTCAGGACCGTACCTTTGATGATAACGGAAATGTGACAAGTAGAACAATGAGATACTTCAACGAATCTGGAGACGAATACTATCAGTTCGTGCAGGAATTCACTTTTACATCCGGACATGAAATGATTGCGGCAAGTAAGTATTATAGAAATAATTATGGTGACGAATGGATCAAGGAAGAAGTTACCGAGTATAGAGTTGTAACGGAAAATATTGATGGCGAGTGGTATTATAACTACTATTATCAGGGGACCGACGATTTTTATAAAACTGATGTTTACGATGCAAACCTTAACTATCTTAGAACTCTCGACGAAGACGGAAGTATTCAAAGCGTTGAGGAAGCAGACTACGATGCTAAAGGAAGAATGGTTGCGCTCAGAGACATCGGCTATGAAAAGAACGGAAGTACTGATTGGTATGAGTATTACGAAATTCAGTATGCCGATGATTACGCTGTAATGCGATGCGTTGATGCAACCGATTACTATGATGGAGGGTACGACGATTTGATATTCTATCTCGAATACGAAACCTCTATGTTCTGGTAATAAAAAAGCTACGGAGAAACCGTAGCTTTTTTGTTGTCTTATTGACTGGATATTACATATTGTGCTAATATTATTTTTGTGATACACGGCAATACGTCGAAAGGAGAAATTATATGAAGTTTTGCACAAAGTGCGGAGCGCCCTATGAGGAAGGAACAAAATTCTGCAGACAGTGCGGAAATCCTCTTCAGCAGCCCGCGCAGGAGGAACCCGCAGTATTTGATGATTCCATGGTGGAGCAGCCGGTTCTCGAAAAAAGTGTCAAACCCAAAAAGGAAAAG